>JAIRNB010000240.1 GCA_031258265.1 Treponema sp.
CCCCGGCGGTAGGTTTTTTCCAGCCGCAGGAAAAAATCTTCGTTCACCCAGCGGGCGTCCCAGGGGGCGAATTTATCGTTTGTGATGGTAAAAAGTTCAAACATACGGCGAAATTGCTCTTCTCCCGCGTCTTCGCCGTTGATAATCCTGATCGAAATTCCCTGTTCCCCATGACGCCGGTATTCTTTTCGGATATTTTTCCGCTGGTTCTTTGAAAAAATCGAAAGGTAATCTTCAAAACCGGCGTATCCGGGATTTTCCCAGATATAATGGGAATGTTCCCAGGGGATATAGCCCAGCGGGGGCAGGGCCTGGGCCCAGAGGGGGTCGGCAAAGAGGAGGTTAAGGCTGGCAATGCCGTTCTGACGGCATATATTTTCCGCCGCCTCCAGGATGACGGCGGTTAGGGCCCCGCCGTCCAAACCGGGGGCATGGAGAAAACGATAGCCCTCCGCGGGGGTTGCCGCCGGAGCGCCGACTAATTTGGGATACCAGCGGCGGCCTAGGGACTGGGCCGCCTCCGCCCAGAAGTAATCGTAGACATACTCGGCGTCGCTGTTGGTTTTAAGATAAAAGGGGGCCGCCGCGGCAAGCATATCCCCCTTCCAGAGGCAGAAGTGAAGCGGATGCCAGCCGGCTTGGGGGCCGATGCTGCCGGATTCCTCAAGGGCCGCAAGCCATTCCCACTCAAGAAAGGGAAGGGTCTCCGGCGTCACCAGGCTGTTCCAGTTTTTGGCGGAAACGGCGGTGATGGACCGCAGAATCTCCAACTTGTACGTTGTTTTAGCCACGGCCCGTGAACCCGGCGCCGCTCACCACGTCAAGCTGAACCCAGCGGACTCTCCCGGCCAGGACAGCATCCCGGACTTTCTTTTCCTGGTCGTTCAGGGCTTTGGCGGCGCCGCTTTTTACTTCCAGGAAGACGATTTCGGTGATTTCCCCTTGGTTCATGCCTTTGAAAACAATAAAATCCACGGGTTTGCCGACAAAACGGCAGTCGCCGGGATCATAGGGAAAGCCGGGGAGGAGGGGGGCGATCTGCTCGGAGACAAGGCCGCCCAAAACGGCGCGGGACTGTTTAAGCCGGATTTTTACAAGGCTTTCCAGCTTGCCGGCCCGCCATTCGGCGTTTTCCCTGGCGCGGCCCTGCCGGAGTCCGATGCGGAGGCCCAGGATGAGGCTGAGAATACAGAAGGCCAAAGCCAGGGCCAGCGGGACAATCAGGGGAACGATCTGGGGGCCGAAATATTCTATGTATTTCATGTACGGTAACCAGAATACCGGATTTTTGCGGGCCGGAGGAAGCGGAGTTCCGGCGGATTACGGGCGGCCCCGCTTTTACCCCTCCCGTCCCCATAGAGGCTTTCCCAAAACTTCAGTTTTGGGAGACAAGCTCTGCTTGTCCAGCAACCCTAAAATTCGCAGTTTTGTAAGGCTAAAAGCCTGAAAAACTGCCAAGCGGCGTTGGCCGCAAGCCTGGCCCAAAACCGTGCGCGGCAGCGCACAGTCAATTAGTTTTGGGACAGGCTCCATATACTTGGCGAATTTCGGCGAAGACAGGTATAATACGGGCATATTTTCATGGAGACGTTGTATGGGAGATCGCTTTGTCGAATGGGATGACCGGTACACCACCGGTATCCAGCTTCTTGATGATCAACACAAGGAACTTATCCGGTTTACCGATGAGTTGTTCAGTAACTGTAACGCCGGAGACGCCGAGGCAAACGAGGCGTTTAAGAAGACCGCCCATGCCGCGGTGGAATACGTGAAAAAGCATTTTTCCGCGGAAGAAAAGATGTTCGAAAATATTAAATATCCCCTGGCGGCGGAACACAAGAAACAGCACGAGGCTTTTGTGAAAAGGGTATTGGACGATGTGCGAAAATTTGAGGAGGGCAAAAATTTTGTCCCCCTGGCTTTCGCCCGTTTTCTGCGGGAGTGGATTCTTACCCACATTGCCGTCCATGACAAGCAGTACGCCGATTTTATTCAAAACCTGAAGCGCAAGGGGCTTTTAAGCCCCGCCTTGTGAAAAAAGCGGCCCAATATGTTCTAAAATTTATAGCATTAGATATATGGAATACATGTTAAAAAAGGCAAGCCCCTGTTTAGTGTCCGCCCGCAAAGCCGGTTACTTTTTAATAATTTTATTCGCATTGTTATTATTATCTTGTTATACATATTCATATTCACCTGCCGGAGAATCCTGTCCGGCTTGTTATGGATCCGGAAAATGTAATTATTGTTTTGGAGCTGGGTATACCAAAGAAAATGGAAAATGCCGTATATGTAATGGAACCGGAAAATGTATTGCCTGTGGAGGTTCAGGCATATATAGTCGTGTAAAGGTATTTGGCCGGAGCGGGAAATCGTATCACACAGCGAAGCGCAAGGGATTGTAGGGGGCGCGCAGCGCGCCACCGCAGTCCCGCCGGAGGCGGGACGAGGAGGCCGGAGCGGGGCAACGGTAGTTGCCTTCGCGGAGCCCCGCAAAGCCCGGTCCCCGCCCTCGCGGAAGCAAGGGCGGGGATGCGCCCAAAAATTACGGATTTTCACGCTGGCGGAGGCTTTCTTCAAAAAGCGCGTCGGCGTCTATCTTTTTATTATCTATGTCTATCTGGGGAACGTTGTTCAGATTACGGAAAAGGATGTGGCTGCCCTCGCGGTAGGCCCAACTGTTCTCGTCGTTGACCAGATGATCCAACACGGTGGCGAAGGCGAGGCTAAAGAAAACAAGGGTGGCGTTATTTTGCTTTTTGGGGGGCAGCAGGGCGTTCAGGCGGGTGGACACGGGGTTGGGGATGGCAAATTCGTAGGGTTCCCAGGGGTTGTCGATTCCATCGCAGGGGACCATTTTTTCCGCCCCCCCGATGCGGTTAGCCTGTTCAATGCCGGCGGCAACCAGGGCAAGGCTGCGTCTAAGGGAACGGATGACGGGGTATGCGGGTTCAATATCCTTTCTCTGAAAGGGCGGGGGAAAAAGGGTGTCAAATTTGTAATAGGGAAAAAAGAAAAGCCGCTTGATCCAGTGCAGCTCGCAGAGCAGGCGTTTGGCGTAGTTTGAACTCCGGGATTCGATGGATTGTTCGAGGATACGGCAGTATTCGCCGAGCCGGGACAGGTACTCTTTTTCAAGGGCAATATCAATAAAATTCTGCCAGGACCCAAGGATGCCGTTCAGAATTTCGTTTACCTGGACCGGTCCGCCTTCCCCCGATACGGCCGTACCAAAGTGAACATTTCTAAGGCCCAGGAAGAGATCCTCCAAGATCCGCATGACCACCACGGCCTGCAGAAGGGGGTCGGCGGGGGAAATGAGTTCATAGTTCCTCTTAAAGTTATAAATCTCCCGGAAATAGGGATAAATATCGGGGGAACTGGAAAGCCGCTCCCAGCCGGCCTTGGGAAAGAGGGCTTCCAGGGACGCCACCCCCTGGAGTATGGCCTTACGTTCTTTTTCCTGGGCGGCTTTTTTCTCTTTGTCTTTGATTAGCTCCGGATCGCTGGGGTCCTCCTCTTTAGCCTTCCCGCTTTCTTCTTCGCTATTTTCACTATTTTCATTTTTTTCCCCAGCGTCTTCTTCGATGATGTCATTTTTACCCGCGCCAAGCTCCGCGGCCATGCCGGCGGGGTCTATCTGATCGGCCTCCGATGCGTCGATAAAGTCCATAAACCGGTTCCGGCGCGCGGAAAAAAAGGTCTCGTAGGGGATAAACCGGTCGGAAAGGAGCTTCATCAACAGGGGGTAAAGGTAATAGTGGATGTCCTGGCGCACTTCGTTAAAAGAACCCAGGGCTTCACGGATAAGGCCCTGGGCCTTTTCCTTCGCTTCCGTGGGGTTTTCCACATACAGAATCTTATAGAGCAGTTTGAACACGTTTTTGATGTGTAGATCCGTCCCCAGGTGTTCCAGGATAAACAGGGGCCGGTATACTATTTTCAGGATACCGGTAAACTCGCTGACGGTCGCATTGCGGGGATGGGCTTGAATTTTGGCCATATCGGAGGCCATTTTTTCCAGATTCCAGTACCGCAGGGTATCAAGAACGCTGTAGGCAAAGGGGCTAAGCCGCTTAATTTTTTCGTTCCGCTTCATATTGTTCCGGGGGAAAAGGGTTCTGACGGAGGTTACAAGCTGCTCCAGTTTTCCGTAATAGCTGTTAATTTTTTTATTGATAAAGGCGGGATTCACCAGGTCCGGCGGTTCGCCGAAGATAGACAGCATCGCCATAAAAACCTGGGCCGCGGATTTGATTCTGAATTCCGGCAGGGAGCAGAACCGGTCCATTTTAACCCGCTCCAGGTAGGACGCCTTAACCGGTATAAGGGGATCGTCGGCGGGATCGGCGGGCCGGCGGGCGGCGGCTTCCTTAAGGACCCCCGCTTCGTCCTCGTTGAAGGCCAATTCAATACGGTGTTTAGGTTGATGACGGCCTGTTCCTTCCGGGCCCGCGGCGGGACCGGCCTTTTTAACAGGCCGGGTTTTTTCGGAATTTTCCTCGTCCCGTTCTACCCCCACTTCCCCGCCCAGGACCGCGGCCATCCGTTTCGCTTCCTGGACATCCGCAACGCCCAGTCTGTTCCGCAGTCTGTCCAGTTCGCCGGGGGCGTAAATTGCCTTTCCTTTCTTTGCCATGTTTATATCCGTTTACACCTGTTACCTGTTTATACCCAGCCGCCCGGCCATGTCTGTTCATACCCGCAGGTAGATTTTCTCCCCGGTTCCCCAAAGATTATGCACCGGTATTTTCTCTCCCCCGGCGGACACCAGCATACCGTTGAAATACCCCAGGGGGCTTTCCAGATCGGCCCGGGAAAGAATGACATTATAGCCGCTCCGCAGCGGTTCCTGGGGGCTAAAGACCAGATCCACCATACCTTCCAAATCCTGGATGATCCAATCCGCGTTGATTCCCTGCGGCATGGTGATTCGCACCGCCGGCAGGGGGGTTAATTCACCGTTTACCCACAGGGCGTTTTCGTTGTTCCTGTGGTTCTCCCGGGTTTGGTTTTCCGCCACGGAAAAACCGATACGCCGGCCCTTCCCGTCAAAGCCGGAGGCGGTACACCAAACCGAGGACATCCGGTAGGGATAAAAACCCTTAAAATCAAAGAAAAAACCGGAGGTCCAGGAGGGAACAAAAGAGATTCGCCGGCCCTCAAGAACCATGTCCCCCCGCACCGCGGCCATAGCCTTATAAGCGTAAACACAGCGGCGTTCGGAAAAACTAAGGTTCACCACCAGGGGGGAACTTTCCCGCCTGTTCAAATCGTACACCAGGTGGGCCGTAAAAGAAGGCCGCCGCTTATTAGCCTTTATATCCAGGTCCACCCGGATAGTATCGGCATCCAGCCAGGTATGAATTCGAAAAAAAAATTTCATGGAATGACTGTCGATAGAAGCGTTGTGAAGATTCTGGGGCAGCCTCCAGCCCCCAAAGGGGATCACCTTGAGGTACTTCAGTTTTTCCCCGCTTTCCTTGTTGTAAAGGAAAACCTGGGCCACGCGGTAAAACTTGACATTCGCCAAAACAGCTTCTAAAAAATAGTGGTCGTCCTGGATAAAAAAAGATTCCCATTCTTTAATGCGGCTGTCCCGCAGAGAACGGGGCAGGGGCCACCGGTAAGGCCGGCGGATAGCAAGGAGGTCCACCCCCTCAAAAGGACCGGTCCAGGTTCCCTGCACCGGCGCCCCGTTTTCCACAGGGGAACTTTGGGGCGGACGCTGTTCCCTTATATACATTTTCTTAGTTTAGTATAGACGATTTTAAGATCCGGGCAAAGTCTCTTACCAAAGGGGGAGCGCATAAATCCTAAATGCCGGGGCCGCAGCGATCCGGGCGCGGCTTTCTTTAACGCGGCCCCCCCTCGTTTCGTAGTCCTCCCGGGCTTCGCCCGGTCCGGTCTACTCCACTACCCCCCCTCTGCGGACTCAGGACATCAGTCCCTGTATACGCAAGGTCTTTCCAGTGCCAGACAGGCCGGGAAAGGCGGGAAGAAAAGGGGTTTGTCCGGTTAAAATCGGGCAGCCAGTCCCGGCCTGTTACCGGTTCCTGGTAGAAACCCTCATCGATCCCCCGTTCCGCAAGCCAGTCCATGACCTGATCGTACTCCTCCCGGATAAGGCGGCGCTGGGGCCCGGTGTCCCGAGGAACCCCGCCGGGAGAGCCGGGACAGGGGGTATATTGAGTCATCAGGGAAAGCAGGGCCCGGCCCCGGGCGTAACGGCTGAACCATTCAATAACATCCCGGGTGGATTCCAGACAGCCGGGGATGATAAGGTGCCGGATAATAACCCCCTTTGCCAAAACCGGCGCCGCCGGCTTGGGGGAAGGGCGGGAACTTTCCGGGGAAAGCCCGGCGGAAACCGGGAGGGGGACAGGGTCCTTCCACTTAAGCTCCCCCTGAAAACTAAGCATCCGCAGAACGGCGGCCCGGGCGTGTTCAGGGTAATCGGGGGCCTGGAAAAACCGTTCCCCCAGGCGGGTATCCAGGGTTTTCAGGTCTGGGAGGTACACGTCCACCCGGTCCCGCAGCATATCCAGGGCCGCTTCCCCTTCATAGGCCGATGAATTCCACAATACCGGGATGTCCAGGCCCCGGTCCCTGGCCCTGTCCAGGGCGGCGGCAATAGCGGGGACGGCATGACTCCCGGTTACAATATTGATGTTTTCCGCCCCGGCTTTTTGAAGGGCCAGGGTAATGGCGGTAAATTCCGCCCCGTCCACGGGCCGCCCCATACCGTCCCGGGAAATCTGATAATTTTGGCAGAAACCGCAGCCCAAATTGCATCCCGTTACAAAAATTGTCCCGGAACCGCCCCTGCCGCTGACCGGAGGTTCCTCCCCCCGGTGAATAGAAGCCGATGCCAGCCGCAGGACCGAAGATTCTCCGCAGCAGCCGGAGCCAGCGCGTCTACCCGCTCTGGTCCCTGCCGTGGGAAGCGACAGGCGGTTTACCCCGCAGGCCCTGGGACAAAGCAGACAGGGGGAATAGGGGGAAGACGCAGGGGAAGGGGAAATCTCCGCCACAGGGCTTATTCGCAGTGGGGTCCGCTCCCCAGGAACCCGCTAAGAACCCGCACCGCGGGGGAGGGATCGGGGGGGAGCTTTAGGGCGGTTAAAATTAGGGCAAGGAGGTTCATTTTTTCCCCCTGGTCCGGCGGCCGGCGGATTTATCCCGGTTTTCAATACTCTGTTCCAGCCGTTTAAGGGAATCTTTAAGTTCTGAATCTCCAATCTGTTCCCAGTTTTCAATTCGATCTTCCCCCGGCCTCCCGTCCGTGTCTTTCCGGGCCGCTTCCCTTTCAGGGGGAATTTCCTTTTTCGGGGATTCCGCTTTCTCCGGGACCCCGCCCCGGGGCCTGCTGAGGGTAAAGGAAATGCCCCGGATATCCAGTTCAGGAAAACGCCGCCGGGCGGCGCTTATAATCTGCGGGGCCTTGGTCTGGAGAATCTGGACCCAGCCGGGATGATCCGCCTCTACCACGAGGATTCCCTGTTCCAATTCCCGGACCCTGGAATGTCCCGCGGCGGCGGCTATACCGCAGCCCTGGGTTATCTGTCCCCAGGAGGAAAAAAAACCCGAATATACCTTGGCCTTACTGTAAAGATTAGCGTCAATGATGGCGGCCAGGTATTCTCCCGCCCTTTTCATGTATCCTCTCCCCGGAGCCGCAGGACCCCCGATTCCACAGTATAAACCAGGGCGTTTTCCGTTCCGCCCCGGACATAGCGGCGGTAGGGTTCTTCCGGTAAAAAAGTATAGAAAGCCTGATCATAAGAAGGCATAACCGAAAGAAAACGCCGCCGTTTTTCCCCGTCCATCTCTAAGAGTACGTCATCCAGGAGCAGCACCGGCCTCTTTCCGGTACTTTCCGAGAAACGCCGGGCCTGGGCGATCCGCAGCAGCAGGGCCAGGAGCCGCCGCTGGCCGGTAGAAGCCTTGGCGGCAAATTCCTCCAATTCCCGGTAAAAGGAATAACGGTCCCGGTGGGGCCCGGAAAGGCTGAGTCCGGCGGACAGATCCGCTTCCCGCTTCTCCGCCAGGAACGATACGCCTTCCTCAAGACCGCAAAATTTCCAGGAAGGGGTATAACGGACCCTAAGGCCGGAAATACCGGAGACTTCCCGGAAAAGGGGGCCGAAAAGCCCTGAAAAAAGGACCGCCTCCTTCTCCCGCTTCTCAACCAGTTTAAGGCCGTACGCCACAAGCTGAAGGTCCAGGGCGTCCAAAATTTCCGGGGCGGGACGGCGGCGGCTTAGAACGGCCTCCCGTAAAACGGCGTTCCGGGACTTTAAGACCTGGCGGTAATTCCGCAGATCATCCAGGTAAAGAACATTGCAAAGGGACAGGCTCTGATCAAAAAACCAGCGCCGCCTTTCGGGACTCCCGGAGACAAATTCCATATCCTCATGACAAAAGACAACACAGGGAACCACCGAAAGAAGACTCCGCCGTTCTTCTATCCGTTTTCCATCTAAGAAAAAGCTTTTTTTCCCCTTTTCGTACTTTATGCGAAGCTCCGCGGGGTAGGGATCACCGGTTTTTCCGTACTCTTGAACGATTTTTGCCTGGACCGCAAAGTCTTTTTCCCCATCCCGGACTATTTCCCTGTCCCGGGCCCCCCGGAATGAGGAACCATAGGCCGCAAAATACAGGGCTTCCAGGAAGTTCGTCTTTCCCTGGCCGTTTTCCCCCACCAGGAAGACATCTTTTTCCCCGGTATAGGACTCCGAATCCGCCAGGTTTCGGAAAGAAGCGGTCCAAAGAGAATGAAAAACCACTGCTTAATCAAGCTGCATAGGCATGATAATGTGAAAGAGGTTCCTCTCCGGTATAGGCTGAACGGTTATAGCCTTGGTTGGGTCCCCGAATTTAATGCTTATCTCCTCTTCTTTCATAACCTTAAAGGGTTCTTCAATGTAATGGTAGTTCAAAGCTATCGAGAGTTCCGGTCCGTCATACTTACAGGGTATCTCTTCCCGGGCGGTCCCAAGCTCACTGTCCTCCGAATATACAGCCATGCTTCCCGGCGCCAAACCAAAATAAACCCGGCGGGACTTCTGTTCCACCAGCAGGGAAACCCGGCGGAGGGCATCCAACGTTTCCTGCCTGTTTACAGAGAAAGAATTTTCCAGATTCTCCGGTATAACCCGCCGGTAATTGGGAAACTGCCCCTCCAACAATACCGAAGAAAGATTGTAGGTGCCAAATTCCAAAAAAATAATCTTATCGGTGACGGAAATAGAGACGGACCCCTCATCTCCCGCCCTTTTCGTTAAAACATTCAGGACCTTGGGAGGTATTATTATTCCGTTAAAGTCCTTGATAGACGAATCCACGGGTTTGGAAATATAAGCAAGACGCCGGCCATCGGTGGCCACCATGATAATTTTATCTTCCAATTTTTCAAAGAAAACGCCGTTCATAAAGTAACGGGTTTCATCATCGGAAACGGCAAAAATGGTCTGATCAACCATATCTTTGAAATCCCTAATGGGAAAATCAAAAAATTCTCCTGTGGAAACGGCAAATTCCGGGAATTTCTCTGAAGCTATGCTTTTTAACTGCCAGTTTGCCCTCTTTACCATGGATTTTATGAAGATTTTTGAGTCTTTTTGCTCAAAAACAAGTTCCCCCTCGGGGCTTGAGTTAAGAATCCCCAGGAATTTCTCCCCAAACACCGTAATAGAGCCAGGTTCTTCCACAATAACAGGTACTTTTGTCTCAAAATTTACCTTGGTATCCGTAGCTTTTATCAGCAGCGTCTCATCTTTCGCCTCAAGATAGATATTTGAATAAATGGAAATGACATTTTTACTGGAGATAATCTCCTGGGCTATGGCTATTTCCTTTAGCAAGAAACCTCGTTCACAGGTGAATTTCATATACATCAAACTCCTATTCCTATTCATTATATATATAATTAGTAATAGTAGTAATAGGGGCGGCTTAAATGTAGAAAACTATCCTAATTCCTTATGGGAAAAGGAGTTAGGGAATTCACAAAACCTGGAAATTTCTTTTTTTTATCCCCGTTTTCCACCGAATCTGGAGGATAAATCCTTTACCCCACATCTTATCTTACCATTTTAATCAGCTTTTCCCCCGGTTTTTCCGGGCTTACAGCTTGGTGCCCGCCTCTTTGATCAGCCGTTTCAGGCTTTCAATGGTTGGTTCCAATGTGGGGTCCGCCTTCATTTTCTCCTCTATTTTGTCACAACTGTACATTACAGTGGTGTGATCCCTTCCCCCAAAGACCTGTCCAATCTCGGTGGTAGAAAATTCCGTTATCTCACGGACAATGTACATGGCAAGCTGGCGGGGAAAGACGATGTTTTGGGTCCGTTTTTTGCTTTTAAGATCGTTGGCGGAAAGGGAAAAATACTCGGCCACCACCTTTTGAATAAGTTCGATGGACATGTTTGCCTGCCGGGGGGAGACAAACATGTCCCTTAGCAGGTGCTGGGCCTGTTCGAGGGTTACCGGCTGGTTCACCATGTTTGTAAAGGCTGTTAGTTTAGTCAAAGCCGCTTCCAAATCCCGGATGTTTGAGGATATGTTCTTGCTGATAAGATCGATGATTACATCGGGAATCTCCACATTTCCGGCGGCTACCTTATTTTTAAGGATGGCAAAGCGGGTTTCGTAGTTTGGGGGTAGAAGATCCACATTCAAACCGCGTTCAAAGCGGTTCCGCAGGCGCTCGGTAAGGTTTTTCAACTCCGAAACCGGCCTGTCACAGGTAAAAATTATCTGTCTTTTGGCGTTATACAAGGCTTCGTAAGTAAAAAACAGCTCCTCCTGTATGCCGTACTTGTTTTCCAGGAAGTGAATATCGTCAATAAGGAGTACGTCCACCTGACGGTATCTGTTTTTGAAGGCCGCCATACCCTTTTCGTTCAAAGACTGGACAAATTCATTAAAAAAGTTCTCCGCGGTGGTGTATATGATCTTATTCGGGGAATTTCCGTAGATATGGTTCCCAATAGCCTGCATCAGGTGTGTCTTTCCCAGCCCCACCCCGCCGTAGATGAGGAAAGGGTTGTAAGCCGTCCCCGGATTCCGGCTGATAGCCATGGCCGCGTTGGCGGCAAAGTTGTTATTTTCCCCTATGACATACCTGTCAAAGGTATAGTCTTCCCTCAGTTGGGGGTGCGGTTTCTTCGTCTGCGGGGCGGATTTTTCTCTTTGGTTTTCAAAAAGTGAACCGTTTTCACGGGATTCTGTTTTTTTTACGATTTCATTTGAAATATCAGAGCCTGACTTGTTCCTGTTTCGGGGGTGAATCTCAAATTCCACCAATAAATCTTTCCCCGTAAGCTCTTTGAGGGTAGTTTCAATAAGGTTTTGGTAGCGGGTTTTGATTTGATCGCGGTAAAAAGAAGAGGGAACCGCCGCTATAACCCGGTTTTCCCCGGATTGCAGGTACTCCATAGCGCCAAACCAGACAGAAAATTCCTGTTCTGTTAAATTTGAGCGAAACTGACTTATCATTTCCTTCCAGAATACCTCGTAACCCGCCTCAGACATACCAAAACTCCTAAACCAGTATAGTAATCAACAGGTTTTCCACAATCATTTTTTACATCAACCGGGAGAACTAAAAAATAACGTCCGCAATATTCCCGGGTTTGACTGTTGCTCCTTAATAACTGAGTAGTAAAAAACACCCTAATTCCTTATAATATAAGGAATTAGGGTATCATAACCGGTAATGGGAACATGCCCGCATAGACCCGTTAAGATATCCTGCCTGGAAATGGATGAATCCCCCATATTTTACACAAGTTATGCACAAGTATGGAAAAACCGCTTTCCGCCGCCTTTACGGGCAGCCTGGGAGAGTGGAATTGTACGTTATCTTTACTTTTTTATGCAAGCCAAATAATATGCCACACTATGAACGCAAGCTATTCGGCCCAGAACATTAAGGTCCTTAAAGGACTGGAGGCGGTACGGACCCGTCCCGGTATGTACATTGGAACCACCGGAATCGATGGTCTCCATCATTTAGTGTATGAAGTTGTAGACAATTCGGTGGACGAAGCCATGCAAGGCTTCTGTGACAATATCCTGGTTGTCCTGGAAGGAAACGACATTGTACGGGTGGAGGACAACGGCCGGGGTATCCCCGTGGATATACACCCCGAAGAGGGGGTCAGCGCCCTGGAACTGGTGATGACCCAGCTCCATGCCGGGGGTAAGTTTGATAAGGATTCTTACAAAGTCTCCGGGGGCCTCCATGGGGTAGGGGTGTCGGTGGTGAACGCCCTGTCGGAGTGGTGTCAGGTCTATGTCCACCGGAACGGCCAGATCTATACCCAGCGTTACCGCATCGGGGTCCCGGAGGGTTCCGCGGTTATCGTTTCCCCCCAGGGCCTTCCCTACAATGCCCAGGATAAGGACAAGGGGACGGTGGTGCGCTTTAAGGCGGATTCCGCCATTTTTGAAACCACGGTCTATAACTTCGATGTCCTTTCCAACCGGCTGCGGGAATTGGCTTTCCTCAACCGGGGGATCAAAATAAGCATCAGGGACGAGCGGCTTACCACCCCCAAAGGCCATGAATTCCGTTTCGAGGGGGGCTTAAAGAGTTTTGTCAGTTACCTGAATGAAAACAAGACCGTCCTTTACAAGGAACCCATATTTTTTGAAGGGGAACGGGACGGAGTCGCGATGGAATGTGCCATTCAGTACAACGATGGTTTTAACGAGATCATGTACTCTTTCGTAAACGACATTAACACCCGGGAGGGGGGGACCCACCTGATGGGCTTTAAGTCCGCCCTTACCCGTACCCTGAATGAATTCTTAAAAAAATCCAAACAGGCCAAAAAGCTGGAGGAAAGCCTTTCCGGTGACGATGTGCGGGAAGGGCTTACCGCCGTGCTTTCCGTCAAGGTGCCGGAACCCCAGTTTGAAGGCCAAACTAAAGCCAAACTGGGCAATTCGGAGGTAAAGGGCATCGTGGAGGCCCTGACCAACGAACAGCTTGAACTGTACCTGGACCAGCGGCCCGACGTGATAAACAACATCCTGGAAAAAAGCGTCCTGGCCGCTAAAGCCCGGATCGCCGCCCGCCAGGCCCGGGATGCCACCCGCCGTAAAAACGCCATGGATTCCGCCGGCCTCCCCGGCAAACTTGCCGACTGCAGCGAAAAGGACCCCGCCCTTTGTGAACTCTTCATCGTGGAAGGAGACTCCGCCGGGGGTTCCGCCAAAATGGGCAGGAACCGCCAGACCCAGGCCATTCTTTCCCTGTTTGGAAAAATGCTCAATGTGGAAAAAACCCGGCTGGAAAAGGTCGTGACCAACGAGAAACTCCAGCCCATCATCGCCAGTATCGGCGCCGGCTGCGGCGTGGAGTTCAACATCTCCAGGATTCGCTACCACAAGATCATCATCATGGCCGACGCCGATGTGGACGGCTCCCATATCCGTACCCTGCTCCTCACCTTTTTTTACCGCTATATGACCGAACTAATCGAGCGGGGCCATGTGTACCTTGCCATGCCCCCCCTCTACAAGATCAGCTACGAAAGAAAAAGCTTCTTTGCCTACGATGACGCGGAAAAGGACCGCATCCTGGCCCAGTCCGGCAAAAACCCGGAAAAGGTCGCCGTCCAGCGTTACAAGGGCCTGGGGGAAATGAACGCCGAAGAACTGGCGGACACCACCATGGACCCCGTCCAGCGGAATATTATCCAGGTCCATCTGGACGACACCGTGGAAGCGGAACGGATCTTTACTACCCTTATGGGAGAGGTTGTCGCCCCCCGCCGGGAGTTCATCGAGGAAAACGCCCTGGCGGTAACAAATTTGGACGTATAATGGGTATACCGGAAAAGGCGGTATAAGGGGGGAAAGCCTTCCCCCTCGCTACAGCCTTGCCGCTTGAGTACCGAAGGTTCAACTTGACATCGTAGGCGGCAAGTCTTCCGCTACCCCCTTCCGCGGGGGCCAATCCCCCGCGACGCCCCCAAGGAGTTTGTTGCGCTTTGCGCTTAAGATAGTATAAATATTCATGCTAATGAATATTTATACCTTACAAACTCCAAGCAAACCACAGGTTTGCACAGCAGCCCAATAATCGTGATTTTTTGCATATAGGGCGCCACAGGCGCCTGGGCAAAAAATCTACATTGCAACAGGCTGCTAG
>JAIRNB010000099.1 GCA_031258265.1 Treponema sp.
TCGTGAAGCTGTTTCCCCTCTTCCTCGGTCAGCGTTACCAGATATTTTTTCTGTGACATAGAACCCTCCCTTTCGTTTCTATGTTGCACAGCATATACCATCTTACCCGATCTTACAATCGTGTCTGGATATTAGTATTCAGACACGATTGAACTTGCGGATTTGGGCGCATCCGGCGGCGGGATACGTAGCCGCATTTGTTAGAAGCCTTCGGCCCTTGGATTTTGTTCCAGCCCAAACCGCAGGTTTGGGCCGCGGCCGCAGTGCGCGCCCTGCGCGCACTGCGCGCACTGCCCCAGCTAAAGCTGGGGCGCATTGGTTAAACTTGGAGGCATACGGTGGCGCTAAGCCATGCCGCATTGTCAAATAAACAAGCTGCGCTTGCCTGCTGCGGGCTCAGCTAAAGCTGAGGCGCATTTCCCAATTTGGGGGCATACGGTGGCGCTATGCGGTGCCGTATTTGTTGATATACAGCCTTCGGCTGCTCTTACCGCGCAAGGGATAGAAGCGGAAATACCGGAGGCTTTACCGAAGGTAAAGCTGAGGAATTGAAGCGGATAGTCCGGTTTTTGCGTGCCCGGCACGCAAAAATGCGCCCATACCTATGAAAAAGTAAAGGCCGGTACTTTGGTGAATTTCCAATATAGCTGGACTCTGGCTTATAATCGTAATACAATACTATAATAGCAATCGAAACCTGATATGGAGGAGTATGATATGGCGTCCATTGACCTGCCGAAAAGCCCTAATGTTTTTCATCCCGAAAAACCAAGCGCCGTCGGTTCCCGTAATTCGCTGGCACAGGAATACCGGGATCAACAGAACGAGGTAAACCAGTTACTGGAGGAAGAAACCAACAAGGTTGTCCACCACCTGACCGCTAAACTGCCCAAGGATGTGCTGGAGCGGCTGGATGTGATGGGGAGTATCAAGGAGAAGCTCTACAACTACTTTAACCAGAATTACCAGAATATGTTCAACCGCTACATGGTGACGGCGGAAGACGAGATGGTGAAGAAGATTCGCAATCATATCGACAAGGAAGAGACTAAGGTCCTTGCCCGGTATACCCCCAAGGAGATTGCGGACCTTTTGGACGCGGTGGGCGGGGCCGACAAGTTCAACACCGGCGAAGTTGAAAAATCTATCGTGAACATGTACGGCCACCTGCAGGGTCATATCCAGCGGGGGGTCAACGAACTGGAGACCCATACCAACAGCATCCTCCGGCAGAAGACCGATACCGGCGCTTTTGTCCGGGGGGAAAACGCCTATTCCATTGTTAAATGCGCCTTTAAGGACAACCTGCTTAAGCCCAAGACCGTAAGCGATGTTAAGCTTTCGGTGAATATCCTGGATTCCGAACTTATCAGCCCCATTTTCCACTACCAGGTGACGGTCGAATATTTGGTCAAGGACCTGCTTTCCAAGCATATTATGGACAACATCGATCGGGTTATTGAGCAGCTTAAGGATGAGAGAATCGATCAGGGCCAGGAAGAACTGTCGGACAGCGAGATCATCTTTAGCAAGGTCAACCAGGTGGAAAATTATACCGATGACAAGAGTGACGATCCCAAATCCAAACGTTATTCTATCATCGCCAGGGCTATTTTTGATCGGATAAGCGATCTGCGGGCGGAAATAGATCCCGCCACCTTCGATCAGCAGAATGTCCGGGAAAATATCAAAAGGATCATGGACATCGAAAATATCAGGAACCGGGGTTTTAATACGGCGATCAATTCCATTACCTCGATTCTGGATACTTCCAAAATGGGATACCAGTACATCGAAAATCTGAAGAACGCCAGGGAAGTTCTGATCCGGGAATACGAAGATACCGATGTGGCTAATCTGCCCGATGAACGTTACCAGATCAGGCTGCGCTATTTTGACAATGCCCAGCTTATTGAGGAACGGAAAGCCTACGACGTGCAGGTTAAAAGCTTTGAGACCGAAGTGCTGCACCTGTGGGATATTCTGGAAGTTCTCTACCAGGACGCAAAAAGGCCGTTCAAGGTAAACGATTTTGAGGATCTGGCCGGAAAGGTTAAGGACAAGATCCGCAAGGGTAAGGAAAAGAACGGGGAGCCTGTTTATGAGAATATCGACAAGGCTTGGGACGAGATTACTTTTGTAAAAACAACGGAGACCGAAGTTGAACGGACTAACCGTACCTACATTTACGAAAAGGATAAGATCCGGCAGAAGTTTATCATCATGCGGAACCGGATGAAGCAAATGTACGGCTACCAGTATCCGATGGAACGGCGGGTGATGGAAGATCGTCTTTCCTTCCTGGAACGGGAGTATTTCAAGTTTGAGTACAGCATTAACCCCTACCATTTGAACCCCGGTCTTCTGCTGGATGTGGACATTACTTCGATTAAGCGGAAAAAGGCTACCCTGGACGCCATGGCGAATGTGCTTAATGAATTCCTCCACGGGGTATCCAAGGGCTTTACCGACGCGGCCTTCGCCTCCTTTAGCCGGCGGCGCTCCACCGTGCGGGAGGATATAACCCAGTCCTTCGGCAGCGATCCTAACGAAAAACACGCGGCCCCGGAGTCTTCCCCGGCCTCCGCCTATTTAGACCTGATCAACTCCGACAGTCCCGCCAGCGTGGAAGCCGCCCCCAAGGCGATTCCGGCTCCCAAGGCTAAGGCCGGGGTGGTTGACGCGAAGCCTTCCGCCAGGAAGAGCGGCGGCAGCCGGAGGTCCGTCAAAGCCGCTGATGACGGTCTTAAAGAAGTATAAGTTTCCGGTGCGGCGGTAAAAATTTGAAGCGCCCCCATTTACGGGGGCGCTTTTTCTTGGGAGGTCTCGGCATGGCAGAATTGGTGAATCTGGAAGCGCTTTCTACCCGGAATGGCTTTAATTCCGCGGTACGGCATATTAAGAAGACCTTGAAAATCGCCGGTGATGTGGGCGACAGGGCTAATTTTGGGGACCTGCTTTACGAACAGGCGGACCCTGAACTAACCGGGGATCGTATTGCCCTGATGCTGCGGATGCTCCTGGTGGACAAGCTGGGCTACAGGACGGTGTCCGTAAACCTGGCTTCCGTGGCGGAGGATCTTCCCTCCCTGGCGGCGGAATTTGCCCGCTGGAACGGTGTAGATCTGGTGGTTTCCTACCGGCATCCCGATCTGGGGCTTCTGACGGCTAACCCGAAGCTGGCGGAGGAACTGGCGGGCTTTGGGCTTCTGCGAAAACGGGAACTGTTGGTGGTTTACGCGGGGAAGGGTTCCGCCCCGGCGGATGACGACTGCCGGAAGGCGGCGGAGCTGGCGGCGGCCCTGTTCCAGGGCAGGAAGGTAAAGGTTCCGGAGTTCCTGTGCAAAGGGAATTTCACCGTAAAAAAGGCCGCGAAAACGGAAAAGCCGGCGGCCCCAAAAACTGCAAAGTCCGCCGCTAAAAAGACGCCCCCTGCCTCCCCTGCGCCGGGCAAGACGGCGGAACTCCCCAGGGCCGCCGCCCCTGTGGTTACCTCCGCTTCTCCGGCCATCTCCAAAGGCCCGGTAAAGATGACTCCCATGTACTCCGTGGCGGTGACCAACGAATTGTTCCACAACGGAAATGTGGAGGCCTGGAAGCGGATTATTTCCAGCTACAATGCCAAGTATCCCGATCTCCAGGTGTATATTTACTACGAGGGGGAGCGGATACTGGATATTAATTCCCTGTTCAAATGGGGGAAAGTTAAGCATGGCAGCGCCATACAGTTTGCCGTGGCGGGGATGGAAATAAGGGATGTGGCTAAACTACAGCGTTACCTGGTGCAGGGCGCGAGCAACCAGTTTGAAGCCTTTCTCCGGGGGCCGGTAAGCGGCGTTATGAAGCTGTTTTGATAAGCTGTCCGCAAAGTAACCGGCTTTGTGGACAGACACTAAATAACAATCGCTTAAAAAAAATAAGGACGGTGGAAAACCATGGACAGTAGAATACATTTTTTCAGCCAGAAAGATATTATCCCCGCCAAAATATCCCCCGAACTTTTGGGCATCCGGGGACGGCAGGCCAACGAATTCGCGGAACTGGGTTTTCCCATTTTGCCGGGTTTTATCCTGGACGCGAATATTGCGTCGGAGTTGAATCCCCCGGCGCTTAAAAAAGATATTATGGCCCTGCTGGATAGATGCGCCGGTATCGTGGGCAAAAAGTATGGGGACCCTGAGAATCCCATGCTCCTCAAGGTGGTTATCTCATCCAACCTGGCTATTACCACGTATCCTACCCTCCACAACTTTGGGCTGGTAAAGCCGGCTATCGGCGGTTTTGCCAAATGGGTGGGGAAGGATTTTGCCGCCCACGAAGTTCTCTTCCTGATCCGGGGCATGCTTAAGCTGGAGGAACTGATCAAAGGCTTGGAAGCTAAAGCCGGGGAGAAGGAGGAGATCGGTTCCCGCCTGAAAATTCTTGACCGGGCCCTGGGTATTCGGGCTCCTTCCAACGAACTGGGAAAGGACGGGGGGCCGGTAAAAATTGACAAGGCCGCGGTGGAATATATGGACGAATACGCCAAGTATCTTCCGGCGGGTTTTTTTGACAGCGCCGAAGAACAGCTTTTCCTGGCCTTGAACGAAATTTCCCGGCTTTTCAGAATTGACGATCAAAACGACAACGACACCGCCCTTATGGTTGCCCCCATGGTCTACGGGAATTACGGCCGGGATTCCTGTTTTGGCGATTATTTTAGCCGTAATGTTGTTACCGGAGAAAAAAAGCTCCAGGGCCGGTTTTTCCAGGAAAAATTTAACGAGGTTGACGCGGCCGGCCAGGATATTGAAAAGATCGATTCTAAACATTTAAAGGAGCTGCAAAAAATTGCCTGGACCCTGGAAGATAAATTTAAGGAAATCCGGCGCATCCGTTTTACCGTGGAGAAGGGGAAACTTTGGCTTATTGAGCAGCGGCCGGTGGAACAAAAATCCACCCAGGCGGATATTAAGCTGCTTTTGGATTTAGCGGGGCGGAAGGTGGTGGATACGGCCTATCTGATAAACGCCATCGATCCCCTCAGCCTAAACGAGATTCTCCACCCCGTCATCGATCCCGCCAGCGTCCAGGGGCTTAAAAGCTGGAAGGGCGGCATCGCCGGGGCCCCCGGCGCGGCCATTGGACAGGTTTACTTTAGTACCGACTCCCTGTTAGAAGCCCAAAAGCTTGCCCTGAAAAAGGGGCTGGATACCCGGTTTATCCTGGTCCTGGTTTCTTCTTTTGCGGAGGATGTAAAGGCCATAGAGGTGAGCGCCGGGGTCCTTACCGCCGAGGGGGGCTATTCCGCCCATGCTTCGGTGGTGGCCCGGCAGTACGGTAAGGTATCCCTGGTGGCCCGGGAATTGAAGATCAGGGGGAAGAAGGCCAGTTTGGGGGATCTGAACTTTTCCGAGGGGGATTACATCACTATTAATGTGCCCTTCTACGGCCAATCCACGGTTTACCAGGGGACGGCGAAACTTATTGAACCGGACCCAAAAGAATCGGGGCTCCTCGATGTCATTGGGGCGGCTAAAGGATTCTTGAAAAAATTTCATGTCCGGGCCAACGCGGAAACCCCCCGGGACGCGGCATTGGCCCTGTCCTTTGGGGCCGGCGGTATCGGGCTGTGCCGGACGGAACACATGTTTTTTAAGGCGGAACGGATCAACGTGTTCCGGGAGATGCTCCTTTCGGACAGTGAAGAAGAGCGGGCGAAGTCCCTGGATAAGCTCCGGCTGATGCAGCGGGAGGATTTCTACGGAATCTTTAAGGTGATGGCCGGGAAGGAGGTTACTATCCGGCTTTTGGATTCCCCCCTCCACGAGTTTATGCCCCATAATGATGATGAGCTGGCGGCCTACCTTGAATACGCCAGCAAAGGAAAGAAACAGAAGCCCTCCAGGGCGGATATTCTGGCCCGGATTGACAGCCTCCATGAGTTTAACCCCATGCTGGGGCACCGGGGCTGCCGTATCGCCGTGTCCTACCCGGAAATTTACGCCATGCAGGTGCGGGCTATCTTTGAGGCCGCCTACAAACTCCGTTCCGAAAAGGTGGATCTGCATCTGGAGATCATGGTGCCCATCGTGATGAATGCCTCGGAGCTGAAGCTTATCGCCTACGGTAAAAAAATCGAGGGGGCCAGCTACCTGGGGATTGTGGATATAGAGGAGAAGCTCCGGGCGGAACAGAAGGCCCCGGCGCTGAACTATTCTATCGGTACCATGGTGGAGCTGCCCGCCGCCGCCCTGGGGGCCGCCGAAATTGCCCGCTATGCCAGCTTCTTTAGTTTTGGCACCAACGATCTTACCCAAACCACCCTGGGGATTTCCCGGGATGATTTTACCGCCTTCATGCCCGATTACACCCGCTTTGATCTGATCATGGGAAACCCCTTTAGCACCCTGGACCCCAGGGTAAAGGACATCATTGATTTGGCGGTGGAGCGGGGACGCCTTACCAGGCCGGACCTGGTCTGCGGCCTCTGCGGGGAACACGGGGCTAATCCGGCGAATGTGCGGTTCTGCATGGACGCGGGGCTGGACTATGTTTCCTGTTCCCCCTATTCGGTGCCCATTGCCCTTTTGGCGGTGGCCCAGGAGGAGATAGCCCGGGAAACAGCCCGCTCCGTGGGCTGAGGCCGCCGCCCCTGCGCGGCGGGGGGCCGGATTATCAGGCAAATGGTTCTGATGTTTTGTTCCGGGAATATATCGGAATCGTATCCAGGGGCGCCGGGGCGTTTATCGTAATGCCGCCGTCGTATTGCTTGCCGCTCCAGCAATCGGTCCAGTGGGTCCCGGCGGGTAAATAAACCTGCCGTCCGGTCTTTCCTTGATACAGAATCGGGGCCACAAGATAATCCGGGCCAAACATATATTCGTCTTCCGTTTCCCAGGCCTGTCCGTCGCCGGGGAAGTCGTAGAAAAGGGGACGGATGACCGGTGTGCCCTTCTCATGGGCGGCCCGCATCTGTTCTTTGATGTAGGGCCGTAGCTTTTCCCGGAGGAACAGGTATTTTTCGCAGATTTTGTAGACTTCACCGGTAAATGACCATACCTCGTTTTCGGCGCCGGAACCGATCATTCCGCCGCCTGTAGTTCCCAGGGGCGGCTTGTGAGGGCTTCTGTCGCCGTGAAGGCGCATGATCGGACAAAAGCAGCCCCACTGGAACCAGCGGATTAAAAGTTCGTGGAAAGCCGGGTCCCCTATATCGGCGCCGTGAAAACCGCCTATGTCCGTGGTCCACCAGGGGATTCCGGCGATACCCATGTTGAGACCCGCGGCAAACTGATTCCTGAAACTTTCAAAACCGGAATGAATATCCCCGGACCAAACCAGGGCGCCGTAACGCTGCGCCCCGGCCCAGGCACAGCGTATCAGATTTATAATCTCTGTTTGCCCTTCTTTTTTCATGCCATCAAAAAAAGTCCGGGCGTACATACAGGGGTAAATATTACCGATGGTCAAGTTTGAACCGGCATAGTACCGGTAATTGTCAAAATCGTAAACCTGATATTCCGGTTCCGCCACATCAAGCCAGAAGGTTTTTATTCCCTTGTTGTAGTAATTCTTTTTTACTTTTTCCCAAACATAATCCCTGGCTCCGGCATTGGTGGCATCGTAAAAAGTTACGTTTCCGGCAAAATCCATATCTGTCCGGGAACCCCTTTCGGATCGTATAAGATAGCCCTTTTCAAGCATTTCAGTGTAATTTTCGCTCCGGCGGTCCACCGTGGGCCAGATGGAAACCATAAGTTCTATACCCATGGATTTTAGTTCCCTTGTCATGGCCTCGGGATCGGGCCAGTATTGGGGATCAAATTTCCAATCTCCCTGGCAGGTCCAATGGAAAAAGTCCACCACTATCACGGAAACCGGGAGGCCCCGTTTTTTGTATTCCCTGGCTACTTCAAGAATTTCATCTTGGGTTTGGTACCGGAGCTTGCATTGCCAAAAACCTGTGCCATAATCGGGTAACATTGGTACAGTACCGGTTGCCCTGGCGTAGGCTTCGTCTATTTCAGCGGGAGTATCCCCCGCGGTAATCCAATAATCCATGTACTTGGTGGAATAAGCCTCCCAAGTGGTAATATTCCGGCCAAAACAAACCCGTCCAACGGCCGGGTTATTCCAGAGGAAACCATAGCCCAGGGAGGAAAGGGCAAAGGGAACGGAAGCCTGGGAATTACGCTGGGCCAATTCCAGGTCCAGACCTTTGAGGTTTAAAAAAGGCTGTTGGTACTGTCCAAGGCCGTATATTTTTTCGCTTGGATTACGACATTCAAAGCGGACCTTAAGCGCGTAGTCATCGCTGCCTTTTGGCTTGAACTCCCTGCCGTCAATCATCAGGGCGCTACAGTTCCGTCCTTTAATATCACGGGTATTACGCACATATTCTTCTAACAGCAATTCCCCTTTTTCGTTGAAAACAATAATTTGACCAAACCTGTTTATCCGTAATTCGATCTTCCCGTTGCGGATCGAAGCTTCTTCATCGTTTATGGTGATTACCGGTTCACAGGGCCTGGGCGGAAGCAGGGCCCAGTCGGTCTTTAAAGCCCCCGAAGTATAGGGCATTTCGGCATTTTTTACCGCCCGTACCCGCAGGCTGTTTTGTCCCCATGTTTCAATCCAAAGAGTTTCCGCATCATAATGATAAACTAAACGTTTTTGTGTTTCACTGAAAAAAGATGGCATGGGTTTTCCTCCTAAATTCCGGCAGCCCTTGAAACGGGGTGCATATCATATTCGTGCCCAGTATATCTGCCGAAGATCATACTAACAGGCTTGTCAGGAAATTTCAATTTACCGGACAGATGCGGCTTTCCCAAAGACCGAAGTTTTGGGAAAGCCATGGTATTAAATTCAAAAGCCCGTTACAACGGGGAAGCTATTTGCCCGTATACCGGTTATACGCTCCCTGGTAGATCTCCACCATGCGATTTAGTCCCATGGTTTCAAGCTGCCTGATAAATCCGGCGTATTCATTTTCTATACCGCCGTTGACAACCCAATTGGCCGTCTGCTGTTGGGCAAAGGTGTGAATATCCTGGCGGAGGGTAGAAAGTTCATTGAGTTCATCAGGGGTAAAGGAAACCAGGGGATAGTATTCCTTTGGAAAGTAGGCTGAAAGCCGTTCTTTGTCCAAATACTGCCGGTCAAAAATAGGGTCTTCAAATCTTGCACTAAGTTCGTCGCTGACAAAACCAACCATCAAATCGTTCATGCCATTTCGCCACATCCAGTCATCGTCGTTTGTTCCGGCGGGCGGCGGCATGGCGATATAGGTTCCGTCTCCGTTATCCTTTAACCGTACTCCCACATATCCGGCGTACATCTGGAGCCCCGCCATTTCATCGTAAAAAGCATCCCCCCATCGGAAAGCAATCTCCGGGTTTTTGCAGGAACTGGTTATCTCAAATACATACTTTGCGCCCTTAACAAATTCAGGGTTGGTGCGCCAACCCTGGTGTCCTTTAGGCCCTTTGAGGGGCATAAGCAGGGAATAATGTTCATCCCCTCGGTCGTCAAAGGCGGCATTCCGGCTCCAATGAGGTCCAACTCCGACTATCTCAGGATCGGCCTGGTGGGTTTTGGCGGTAAACTGATTCCAGTCCTGGGTAAAGACTTCTTGATCGATGAGCCCTTCGGCATAGAGGCGCCGCAGGTAGGCTATAGCGTCCTGAAATCCCTCCTGGGCCGCGATGTACTGTACCTTGCCGTCAGTTACGGAAAGCCAGTCACCATTTATGTTATTTGCTATGCCAAAGGCGCAGAGCATGTCCGCGAAACCGGCTATGCCATCATCTCCACCCCGGAATGTCCAGGGAATTTCATCCGCCAGGCCGTTTCCGTTGGGGTCTTTGGTTTTGAAAGCCTTAAGAACAGTATAGAATTCCTCGGTGGTAGCGGGTAATTTAAGTCCCAATTTATCGAGCCAGTTCTGATTGATCCCGTAGACTGAGTAAGTGGCGGGCCGCCTGGCCATTTGCTGGGGCAGGCCGTAGATATGACCATCGTAAGCCCGGGAGAATGAAAGCATGCTGGGCTGTTTTTGAAACATAGCCTTGACATTGACGCCGTATTTTTCGATAAGATCATCCAACTGTACAAAAAGTCCCATATTGCTGATTACATCACCTTCGGTAACCGCATTCCGGCCAAAGAATACATCCGGCAGATCGTTACTGGCCAAGATCAGCGGCTTTTGGGTAGCCCAATCTACGCCGGTATACTGCCAGTCCACTTTCACGCCGGTTTTTTTCTCAATCTCCTGGAAAAGGGGAAGATCGGGATAATCGTTACTGACGGTACTTTTTGAGGCGATGACTTTCAGGGTTACCGGTTCATTGACAATAGGATAACCGGTCTCGTTGAAGGCTGTCTTGCCTCCGCCTGATGGTTTGGCGCCCCCGCAGGCTAATACAAGTACCGCACAGAAAAACACCGGAGCGATACGCATCAATTTTTTGGATCCTTTCATAGGATTCCTCCTTGATAAATATTTTCTGGAATATTCCAAAAGATAAACGGCCTTTTGGGATTCCCGATTACCCTTTTACAGCGCCGATCATAACGCCTTTGGCGAAATACTTTTGGATAAATGGATAGAAGCACATTATCGGAGCGGTAGAAATAATGATGATGGCATATTTCATCGCATCGGCTATCCTTTGTATTTCTGTTGAATTACTACTGCCGCTGGTTTCCAAAAAACGGTACTGCAAAAGCAAATTCCGCAGTACAATCTGTAGGGGCATTAGATTTTCTGAACGGACATACACCAGCGACAGGAAAAACTGATTCCACTGACCCACGGCACAGTATAAGCCGATAACGGCGATAATTGCCTTGGACAGGGGAAGTACTACGGATATAAAAAACCGTGTATTTCCACAGCCGTCTATAATAGCCGCTTCCAAAAGCTCCTGGGGTATATTTGAGGCAAAAAAGGTCCGGGAGATGATCAGGTTATAGGCGTTAACCGAAAAAGGAATGAGTAGTACCCAGATGGTGTTGGTCAGTTTAAAAGAATTTACCGTTAAATACGTGGGGATAAGCCCCCCGGAAAAGAACATGGTGAATACAAAGTACATCATAAGAAAGTTACGGCCCTTCAGATCTTTGCGGGAAAGGGCATAGGCTGCCGGCAGGGTAAATAAAAGGCTGATCAGGGTACCGGCGACTGTGTAAAAAATAGTGTTTCGGTAACCACGCCATATCCGGGTATCCGCAAAGACCCGGCTGTAACCTTCCAGGGTGATGTGGGAAGGCCAGAGCCAGACTCTGCCTGTATTAACATACGTGGGATCGCTGAAAGAAGCTATAATAATAAAGTACATGGGGTATGCCATAATGACAAGAATAATAATACTCAAGGCAAATACTGATCCGTCAAAGAGTTTATCGCCCAGGCTTTGCCGTTTTTTTAACATGATCGTCTCCTACCAAAGGCTCGTTTCGCTCAGCTTTCCAGATATCCAGTTCACTGTAGCAAGGATCACAAAATTAATAAGATTATTAAAAAGTCCCACCGCCGCAGAATAGCTATACTGTGTATTCTGTATTCCGACTTTATATATATATGTATTAATGACTTCACTTCTTAACAGATTCAGGCTGTTTTGCATAAGGAATACTTTCTCGAATCCTACGTTCAGAACGCCGCCGGCGCTCAAAATGAGAAGAATGGTGCAGGTGGGGGCGATGGTAGGCAGGTCAATATGGATTAATTTCTGCCATTTGTTGGCGCCGTCTATGGTGGCTGCCTCATAGAGGGTCGGGTCTACTGCCGACAGGGCTGCCAGGTAGATGATACTGCCCCAGCCCATACCCTGCCATACCCCGGACCAGACATAGGTATGGCCAAATATCACCGGATTAGCCATGAAATTCTGGGGAATGGCGCCAAAAAACCGGCTGATATGTCCTGCTAGTCCGGTAGGGGAAAGAAAGATATTAACAAGACTTACCAGAACTACTACGGAAATGAAATAAGGCATATAGGTTATAGTTTGTAATACCCGCTTGTATTTGGGGGCAGACATGGAATTCATCATCAGGGCCAGGGCTATGGGAAGGGGAAAACCTACAATGATCCCGTAAATGCTCAGATAGAAAGTATTACTTACCACGATTTTAAATTGATTGGTACGGAAAAACCTTAAAAACTGATCAAATCCTACCCAGGGACTGTTCCATATTCCCCGGGCGGGGCTGAAATTCTTAAATGCAATCTGAACGCCGTATATCGGGATGTATGCAAAACAGAAGGTCAGGATTATCGCGGGGACAAGGAACAGGTAAAGCTCGTAATTTTTTAATGCCGAGCGAAGAACTTTACCGCTTGAAGATTTATGCAGATTATTCATACCAGAACTCGCTGATTGGAATGAACAGCGTCTGTCCATAAAACGATGATTCTGCGGAGGTAACTTCCGGTAAGTTTATCGGGGGGGGGGGGGGGGGGGACTATAAACCTGGAAAGCAACATTACAATATCCTTTACAGTAAATCTAAACAAAAACGTAAACCAATAGTAAATCCCAAAAAACAAAATGTCAAGAAAAATCTTGACGGAAAACCTGTGGTCCTGAAAAATTCCGGTAAAGCAGCCGGAATATTTCCCCGTCCGACGCCCCTGCGCGGCGGGGGGCCGGGGCGAGGGGGACCGGCAGCAAAGCTGCCGCGGCTTCCCCCTATCATACTCTTTTAGGGCTTAGGCATTGCTTCCAAAATCGCTTTTGAAGCCCATGTTCTCCCGGATAAGCTGGGCCGCGTTTTTTGCCGCTTTTTTAGAGTCCGCCTGGGGTACCGCCCCATCATTGTTAAAGGACTTTTCAAAGAAAAGCTCCAAGGTGTCGTACACGTCCGGGGCGTTGTAGAATACAAAAGAGATGTTAAGGCCCGACGGTTTCATGATGGTGAAGGACGAGAGGGATTCTATCGGGTTTTTGGAGAGCATAATCTTGGTTTGATTCTTCGCGGTAAAGATTTCCAGTTCGCTGAAACGGAGGGGTATCTTTTCCGCGCTGTCCCGCAGGTAGGGTTCTATGCCCTTGTGGGAATAGGACGCGGGTTCCAAAAGGATGTGCATCTTTTTCCCCTGGGACTGGAAGGTAATGCCGTTCCCCTCCTGGTAAATTGCCTTGACCCCGGAATAAGAGACGACTTCATATATTACATAACCGGTGTTGGGATTAACAAAAGAAGAAACCACATAGGCGTTATCCTTGGGCAGTTTGTTTTGGGAAAAGGCATCAAAAAGATCCAGCGCCTTAATTGCCATCGTATCCTCCTAAATCAATGTCCCCGGTAAAGAACCCTTCGGCGGTGTTTTCCGGTTCTTTGTCTTTTTTGTTGGAGTTGTTCAAAAACCGAAGTTTTTGAACAACAACCGCTTAAAATTATAGCAAAACACCGGGGATTCACAACAAGCCGCCCCGTTTCGCCGGCGAAAAGAAGCGGGGGGCCGGGAATCTGCGGGACCTACTTTGCCCGGGACAGGGTTACCGCGGCGGTAGTAACGATGTCCGCCACGGAGGCTCCCCTGGAAAGATCGCTGATAGGTTTAGCGAAACCCTGGAGGAAAGGACCGTAGGCTTCCGCCTTACCCAGGCGCTGAACCAGTTTATAGCCGATATTCCCCGCCCCCAGGTCCGGGAACACCAGGGTATTCACCTTTCCCCTTACGGGGCTGCCGGGGGCCTTTTTATCGGTTACGCCGGGGACCAGGGCGGCATCGGCCTGGAGTTCGCCGTCAAAGACAAAATCCACGTTCTGCCCTTTAAGAAGTTCTACCGCTTTTTGCACCTTGGCTACATTAGCGTGGGCCGCGGAACCCTTGGTGGAAAAGGACAACAGGGCCACCACCGGGTCCCGGCCCAGAAATTCCCGGCAGGAAAGGGCGGCGCTCCGGGCAATGTCGGCAAGCTGTTCCGCCGTGGGGTCCGGCACCACCGCGCAGTCGCTGAAAATAAGGGAACCCCCGCAGCCCCAGGCCGGGTCCAGACCGGTCATCACAAAACAGGAGGACGCGGTTTTCAGCCCCGGCAGGGTTCCGATGATGCCGAGACCCGCCCGCAGCACATCGCCGGTGGTATTCTCCGCCCCCGCCACACTGGCATCCGCATCACCCAGGCGGACCATCATGGCCCCCCAGCGCAGGGGATCGGCAATATCCGCCTTTGCCTTTTCCAGGCTTATCGGTTCCAGAACCACGCCGCCCTTGGCTTTTTTTGCCTCCTCCCTGGCGTGGACCAGCTCGTAATAGGATTGGGCATAACTGTCCCATCGGGGGGAAAGTTCCGGATGTACCACCCCGACCCCCGTAAGGTCCACCCCCTCTTTCGCGGCGATGGTATCAATCTCCGATTGTTTCCCGATAAGGGTTACCGATGCCGCAAGTTCTTCATCAACGATAATCCGGGCCGCCTTAACGGTCCGGGGATCGGTCCCCTCGGGAAGTACCAGCCTCTTCTGCGCCGATTTAGCCTTAGCCTTCATTGCTTCTACAAAGTCCATATAGCCTCCTCTGTGGCCGCCCCTGGGAACAGGGGGATATTTTATCTTAGTCTTTGCCGGACGCCGGGGCAAGGGCGGGTATTGCCAGGGCATCGGCGTTTACCTTTTTGTTTGTTTATGGGCGCATTTTTGCGGGTCAGGCCCGCAAAAACCGGGCTATCCGCTTCAATTCCTCGACTTTACCTACGGTAAAGCCTCCGGTATTTCCGCTTCTATCCCTTGCGCGAGAAAGCAGCCGAAGGCTGTATATCAACAAATGCGGCACC
>JAIRNB010000105.1 GCA_031258265.1 Treponema sp.
GGGCCAAGATGAACCGCCGCTAGGCTGTATATTGGATAATGCGGCACGGCCTGGCCCGCGATGGGCACCCGCAGGGTGTGTATTAGGATCCGGTGGCACGGCCTAGCGCCGCCGTGTGATCCCAATTTGGACTAATGCGGCCAAGCTTTAGCTTGGCTAGTGCGCGCGCCAGTAATGCCCCCAGGTTGAACTAATGCGCCTCAGCTTTAGCTGAGGCAGTGCGTGCGCCGCGTTAAACAGCCGCAACTTGGGGACCGGTCCCCGGCTTTTGGAACTTGTGCGCCCCCCCTCCTTACTTTTTTATACGAAACAAACTAGCAAAGGGCTGGGTAAGATGGTATGCTTGATCGCTATGAATCTGTTTAGTCTGATTCCGGGCAATTTTTTTTCCCTTCTCGCGTCGGGGAACCGGGAGATTTATTTTGACGCCCTTATGCTGTTAAATGATTTTTTTAAGAACGAGCTTACTATCCGGGTGGACGATTATATTTCATCCCTTATTGCCCTTATTGAAGACCGGGTATTTATTCTTGAGGCGGAGGATGAAAGTCCTGAGCTGTCTGAAACGGAGGGGGGAGGGGGGCTGGCGCCGAATGTTAAGGCCCGGCTTATTCTGAACAGGTTTATAAAAACCGGATGGGTTGACAAGGAGGAGATGGACGGAACTTTTGCCGAGATTATTACTCCCCGGGATTACGCTATCCGGGTGATGCGGCTTTTGGATGAGCTTCGGGATGAAAGGGTTCACGAGTACAATTCCCTGGTGTACTCAACTTATTCGACTCTTAAGCAGGCTGAACAGGAAGGGCCCCGGGAGATGTTTGACGCCCTTCTTGCCGCCCAGCGGAATACGGAACAGCTTAGCTATGAGCTGAGAACTTTTTATCATAATATCCGCGGTTATCTAAAGCGGATTCAGGTGCAGAACAATGTAAACGAACTTTTGGAAAGTCATTTTGAGAAATTCAAACCCCTGGCCGACCGGGTATACCATCCGATTAAAACTATGGATTCTATTCACCGCTACCGGGCTCCGGTGCGGGAGATTCTTTCAAATATTCAGGAAAACGGGGATCTTATTTCGGGGATGCTGAAACGGGCTATGGAGGTACGGAAATACGAGGCCGAGGATGAGGCGGGGGAGGAGATTCTTTCCGCCATTCATTACACGATGGATATATACGACAATCTGGGAAATACCACGGACGAGATAGACAGGCGTTATCACGCCTATGTAAAAAACTCTATTGATAAAATGACTTATATGATGTCGGCGGATCAGAGTGTCCGGGGCAAGCTCCTGGATATTCTTAAAGCCTACTCGAAGGCTTCGGAGACGGAGCGGGACCGGATTGGAGATATGCTTGAGGCGAATATCAGCGTCAACCGCCAGTATTTTCTGGACGGCGAATCATTTTTCCATAAAAATATCCTGAGCCGCAGACTGAACGGGGAAACTCTGGAAATAGCCGGCCAGGGAGATTTTTCGGATAACGCGCTGGAGCGGCTGGCGGGGGAATTGAAAAATATATACTCCCTGGACCGGATACGCCGCTTTGTGGAGGGGCTTTTTTCCGCCGCGGTTTCGGATTCTTCGGGGGAGCTTGTGGTTGAAAGCGAACATATTCCTGTTGAGGATGACGCTGATTTTATACTGCTTATCCTGGCCCTTATCCGCTGCCGGGAACGGGGAACTGGTTATACAGTAAAACTGCGGGAAGGCGGAATTGAGCGGAACGGGTACCGCGTCCCTAAAATGGAGTTCCGCAAAAAAGACGGGAAAGATCATGCTTGACGAACTGTACAGGAAACTTAACAGCAGCGAGAAGGACGATTTTCGCAGGCTGGCGAATTACCTTCTTTCCCATACTTATCTGGTGCGCCATGAATACCAGCCTTCCCAGGAAATGACTCTGCCCAACCGGGATTACCACACCGTATCCCGGCTGTTCACCCTGTTCCGGGACTACTTTGAGCTTTCGGGCTGGCGTCTTGAAAAGGACGATCATTACGGGATCATTTCCCTTTCCAACACCTATGCCCATAACCGCCTGCAGCTTAACCGCTTTACCACTATTTTTCTCTATATCTGCCGGTTGATTTATGAGGAGGGCAGGGAAGAGGTGTCCGGCACGTTTTACATGGTCAAGACCAGTACCCAGGAGATAATCGGGAAAATGAATACCCTGGAACTCCTGGGAAAAAGGCGGACTACCCAAAAAGAACGGATCGACGCCCAGCGGACTCTGGCCCATTTTAATATTATTCGTAAAATGGAAAGTTCCCCCTGGGACGGGGACGGGAACCGGATCCTTATTCTTCCATCGGTGCTTTCGATTATTCCCAACAGTAATATTAATGCCATGAAAGCCGAACTGGACGAGCTTAAGCTAAGCGGGGCGGAAAATTAGAAAGAACGGGAAACCGGGGGGACCGCGGCCATGAAACTGATGAAGAAGCTCCTTCTTATCCATTGGCATTACTTTGCCCATACCCTCATTGAATTTGAAAAGATAAATTTCCTTACGGGGAGAAACGCCTCGGGCAAGTCCACGATTATAGACGCCATGCAGGTCCTGTTCCTGGGGGATACTTCGGGGACTTTTTTTAACAAGGCCGCCCGCGGGAGGAGCAGCCGGACCCTGAAGGGGTATCTTTTGGGCGAGCTGGGGGATGATGAGGAGTCGGGCTTCAAAACCCTGCGGAGCGGACGTTTTACCAGTTTTATTGTCCTGGAATTTTTTGACGACGAGAAAGACGCTTTTTTTACCGCCGGCTGCTGTTTTGACGTTTATTCCGAAAACGATCTGCAGCGGATGTTTTTTCGTTTTAACGGCCCCATGCCGGATCACAGGTTTGTGGCAGGCCGGAGGCCCATGGACATTGCCGCGGTCCGCGCTTTTATCCGGGAACAGTACGGCCAGAACGGCCTTACCACCGATACCAACCAGGTTTTCCGGCAGGATTTTTACGGTAAACTGGGAGGGCTTCAAACCCGCTTTGGCCAGCTCCTAAAAAAGGCGGTTTCCTTTGATCCCAATGTGGATATACAGAAGTTCATTTCCGAATTTGTCTGCGATACCAGGGAGCCGGTGAATATCGAAGACCTGCAGGACAATATCCGCAATTATACCCAGCTTGAAGACGAGGAGGCGATACTCCGGGAACGGCTGAAACAGCTTGAAGAAATTAACAAGACCTGGGACAGTTACAACAGCCAGTGCCAGAATGAAACCCTTTACGCCTACCTTATCGACCGTTCCCGCCGGGATATAAAAATCGCCGCCATTGAAAACCAGGAAAAACAGGCGGAAAAACTCGCTATTGGCATACAAAAGACAAACGCTGATATTGAGGAGGGAAGCGCCCGGCTTGAGACGCTGCGGGATGAGTGGAACGAGCTGCAACGGCAGCTTTTGGACAACAAGACCGCCCAATTTGTGGAACGCCTGGAAAAACAGATCCGGGACCGGGAAGATGAAGTAAACAGCATAGGGGAAACATTCAAAACTATTTCCCGGAAATTCGGGGGAATGTTGGGGGCTTGGAGTTCCGCCGCGGAGGCCCTGGTTCCGGAGGGCGGGATAGACGCGGAGGTCGCCGCCGCCCAGGAGGGCGTTAGCGCCGCCGCTATCGATGCCGTTTTCTTCCAGCGGATAATCAATATCCGCGATGAGGGGCGGAACTTTGCCGCCGCCCTGAAACCAGTCGATCCCTCCGATCCCCGGGCCGTTACGGTTTTGGGCGAAAAAGAATTCCGTTCTTTGGTAAGCAGGGCGGATAGTATTCGCCGCAACGCGGGGGTTCTGCTTGACCGCCTTAATGAAAAACGGGAGGAACTGCGGCGGCGGCGGACCGGACTGCGGGAGGAGCAGCGTTCCCTGGAAAAAGGTATATACCCCTTTCCCCGGGACGCCCTGGACTTGAAGGAAATTATCGCAGGACGGCTGCGGAATAGAACCGGGCAGGCTGTTCCGGTGCTTATTTTGGCGGAGGCGGCGGAGATTCCCAATCCGCGCTGGCGTAACGTCATAGAAGCTTACCTTAGCACCCAGAAGTTCTACCTGATTGTTCCCCCGGAATATTTTTCCGCCGCTCTGTGGGTATACAACGCCGTTAAACATGAACGGCCTGTTTACAGGACCGGTCTTGTGGACATTGAAAAAATTGAAAAGCTTCATCCCCAGGTGGAACCGGGAAGCCTGGCGGAGGAGCTTTCCACGGAGAATCCCCTGGCGCGGCTTTTCCTGGATTATACCTTGGGCCGGGTGATAAAATGCGAAACCGCCGATGAACTGCGCCGTTTTAGGACCGCCCTTACCAGCGACGGGATGCTCTACCAGGGCTTTGTGGCCCGGGCGATGGACCCCGACCGCTGGGCCCGGCCCGCCATAGGCAAAGAGGCGGTCCGCCGCCGTCTTGAGGCGGTAAAACAGGAACTGGAACGGCTGGAGGAAGGGCTTTCCGCTATAGACGGATTCCAGGATATTGTTAAGCCGCTAAGCGTTATTTCCCTGCCCGGAGACGAAGAACCGGCGCGGCTTATCGCCGCCGCGGAAGGGGTTCAGTCTATACCCCGGCTGGAAGAAGAAATCGCCGGTCTGCGGCGGGACCTGGATGCCGTGGACCGAAGCGCCATTCTTGCTTTGAAGGAACGGGTGGATTCTCTGGACCGTGAAATAAGGGACCTGAATCAGCGGCTTATAGATCAGAGGGACCAAAACAGCACCGGCAAAGAAAAACTGCGGCGCATTGAAGAAGAAGATATTCCGAAACTCAAAGCCGATCTTGCCGGGATAGAAGATGCCGTGGCGCAAAAATACAGGACCGAATGGATTGAAAGCACGGGGGATCCCCGGTATCAGAGGGAACTGCGGGAACGGGACAACCCCGCGGCCATAGAGCAGGCCTTCCCCCGGGAGCTTGCCAGGTCTAAAAACGCGAAGGAGGGGTTTTGGGGCGATCTTAGGGAGCTTAGGCGGCAATACAACGATAAATATAAAATGGGCTACGATACGGCCGCTATAGATAACGAAGTCTTTGAGAATGTCTGGCTTGAATTAAGCGATATTAAACTGCCCGAGTACCGGACAAAAATTGAGGACGCCCGGGACAAAGCCTACGAACAGTTCCGGGAAGATTTTTTAAGCCGCCTCCAGAGCAATATCCATGACACAAAACAGCGGATAGATGAACTTAACAGCGCCCTGGGGAGGAGTTCCTTTGGAGAGGACATGTACCGCTTCAGGATTGTCCCCAATCCTGAGTACAAGCGGTACTACGACATGATCACCGATCCCATGCTCCTTGAGGGGGGATATAACCTGCTTGCGGGACAGTACAACGACAAATACAAAGAGGAAATCAGGGATCTTTTTGCCCTTATTACCAACGAGGGAGAGGGCAGGCGGGGAGAAAACCGGGACGATTATGAAAAGCGGGTCCGGACTTTTACCGACTACCGTACCTACCTGTCTTTTGATCTTGAGGTTATCAACCCCTCAGGCGAATCCCAGCGGCTGTCAAAAACCTTCGGCAAAAAATCCGGCGGCGAAACCCAAACGCCCTTCTACATCGCCGTACTGGCATCCTTCGCCCAGCTCTACCGGATAGGCCGGGACAAGAAGGCCAACACCGCCCGGATCATTATTTTTGACGAAGCCTTTTCCAAGATGGACAGTGAACGCATCATCAGCAGTATCCGGCTTTTAAGGCAGTTTGACTTTCAGGTAATTCTGTCCGCGCCCTTTGACAAGGTTGCGGATATTGGCCTCCTGGTGGACCGGAATCTCTGCGTCATCAGGGAAGAAAAACAAGCCACGGTATGCGAATTTGATCCGCGGAAAATCGAAAGCCTTGAGGAACTTCGTGACCAGGGATAAATGCTTTGTGCCGGAGATAAATACTTCGTGCTGGGGATAAATGCTCTATGACCGGGGGTAAATACGAGAAAGAAATTCTCTCCCTCCTCCTGGATAAATACGAGGCCGGGAGTTATTTCAAGAGAGGCGTTAAGCCGGCCCGGCGGATCATGCTTAAATTCTATGATGGCGGTATATCGGACTATCCCGCTTATGACATTGAAAAGCCGAAACAGCGGGAACAGATAAACCGGGCCGTCCTGGCCCTGGGTGAAACCGGCCTGATTTTTTACGAGTGGATGAAGGGGGAGGCGGGTCATCTTATTGCCCGGGTATGGCTTAACTTTGAACGCATAGACAAGGCCTATGCGTTTCTTGGCCGGCGGCCGGCAAACGATATTGCCGACGAGGTATGCCTTGAGATTCTCGATGCCCTGGAGGGTATTAAAAACGGATGGATACGGCGTTTTCTTGAAGAAAGTTACGAGGCGATCTCCCGCCGCCGCGCCGCCAGCCGGGGCGGAGCGGGGAACCGTATACCCGGCAGCCGGGAAGAACGGCAGGACTTGTTCCGCTCCCTCCGTTTTGTTGATTCCCTGGGGGAAACGGAAATGCTGGAGCGGGTATTTTCGATACGTTGTTTTGGGGATTCAAAAAAATTTGAAAGCGGCGTAAAAAAGCGGCTTCTGGACATTATCAGACACTATGCCGACTGGGATGACGATGCCGGAGAAGATGAACTTCTCCGTTTTGCCGGAATAGCCCGGTACCCCCAGCAGTTTGAATTTCGCGGCCCCCTCTCCATCAATTTTGATTCGGACCTGGACCGGGCTGGGGCGGCCTGCCGGCAATCCCTCGACTTTTCCCCCCTTATCTACGGGGCATCCCTCAATTCCCTGGATCTCCGGCGGGGAATACTCCGCCTTGTCCCTGAACTCAGCCGGGTTCTTACCGTAGAAAACCAGGCGAACTATGTCGATTACCTTCACCGGCAGAACAATAAAAACGAACTGGTGGTATACCACGGCGGCCAGTTTAGCCCGGCCAAGGCGTTGTTCTTCAAAGCCATTGCCGCGGCCATGCCGGAGCATTGTCCCTGGTATCACTGGGGGGATATTGATTACGGCGGCTTTTCCATGCTGGCCCGGCTGCGCCGGGAAATCAAGCCCGGCGTCCTTCCCTATCGCATGAACGGGGAGGAGCTTATCCGCTATGCCGCTTTTACCGCGCCCGTAACGGCTCCCTATCTTGAAAAATTACGGCGTCTCATGGGGCAGGAAGAACTGGGGGACTGCCTCCCCTGCCTTGAGTACATGGTTAAACACCGCTTAAGACTGGAACAGGAAGCCTTGCTTTCTTCCGGGCCTGTCCGGGAAGTATAGGGCTGTTTCCCATCTTTTTTCCCGGAATTAAATATGATTGGTAATCTCCCGGCTTTGCCGGGACCCAAACAGTTTGACATTTCAGGGAATATAAAAGAACCTCCTATCAATGTGAACCGCCAAAGTTCAATAGATAGGAGGTGTATGGTACGTAATATAAGGGAATGCATAGGTGCGATGGGGGGACTACAGAGGGCATAGAGGCAGAAGAACAGTTTTGAAGAGAAGCCCTTGGCCGGTGGCGCAGAAAGGACCCTCATAGGGGAGGTATGACCCCGGCAAGCCTGATTAATTCGACAGCCTCGTTAGGCGAAGTGGGGGCGTATATTATTTCTTGTTATAATTATTATTTTTACATGCTATCTCTGATTCCTTTGAGTCTTATTGCTAAATTATATGTTTCATTTGTAACCCCAGATGCATATTTATTTATTGATAAAGTTCCATAAAAATTTCCTCGTCGATCATATAATCCGGGTGGATTTGATGCGTACCTGTTAAATGGAGACTGATCAGAATAATCACTTCCATAATTTCCATATTTATTAAATATGGATGACGAGGAATATTTTGAACCATAATTTCCATATTCATTATAAACTGAATTGGAAGAATACTCATTTTCAAAAGTTCCAAGGAAAGTTCCATCTTCAGCAATTATTCTTAATTCACTAATACTTATCGCATATAGTGAAATTGCCAAAAGGATAAATCCAAAAACCATACAAAATTTCTTTGTCATCTTCAAAATCCCCCTATCATTTATAGTATATCAAAATTTACGTTGGTATATTATTCAATTAAATAGAGTCTGTCCACAAAGTCGGTTACTTTGTGGACAGAACTTGTATTTGCTCCCGTTTTGCACCAAAACGGTACGCAAATACTTTTTTTAAGAAAGCCGCGGACCCAGGGCCCCCAGTCCATAATGGATCTGCATAATGGGCTGGTACTGACCGGCGCTATTTAAGAAAATTAAAACGCCCATACTTATGCCACTTCCCGGAATTACGCCTATTCGCCTCATCTATAAGCTTAAATATATAGGCCGAAAAATTCTCGTTTTCCCCCGCCTCTTGGGAAGAAAAAGCCAGTGTCAGATAGGGTTCCGCGGAAGACGAAGCAAGAATCCCCTGGGCAAGGGCCCGGAAAGCCGCGGCGGCGGGGACTCCCAAAAGGTCCGCCTGATCGTCCCGGCCGGACCCTAAATCGGGAACAACCAGGGCCAGGGTGCCGGCCCGCCGGGCCCGGAAGATTCCCGCCAGTTCCCGCACCAGAAAAAACCAGCCTTTAATGTGATCGTTTACCAGAATTTCAATATCCAGGGGGAGGATCTCCGCCACAGGCCGGCGGAGGGAGGGGGGGGCGCAGACAAGAATCGCTTCGTCGATGCGTTCCAGTTGATGTTCCGCGGAAAGAACCAGGGTACGGGCGCTTATGGGACTACCGGGATTCCACGCTAAAGAAACAGCGGCGGAATTGACATCAGAGGGATCAGAACCCGGGGAGGGATATAAAACCCTGGGGTTGCCCCTGCCCTGCTCCGAAAGCCGGTTGGGAAGCAGGGCCTGGGCAAAACGTTCCACCCGCTTTACCGCCTGGGCGGCGATGGCAGCGCACAACAAAGATTCATTGCCCACAATAAGAATGCCCCTGGTCATTGATCCAGTATAGAATCTGACCGGGGGAGTCGCAAGGCGGTAACCGGCCAAGGAAAGCTGACACACAAAGCATACGCCTATACCGGCCCGGACTGCGGCATCGGCTGTCTCTTCCGGTTTTGAATCGCGGGGCCGCGGAAGACCTATTTCAGCTTCTGCTGTAGACCGCCCCGCCGCGGACCACCGCAGGCCGCAGCAGACCCTCTGCGGGCCAACAAGACCGCCGCGGACCACGAGCCGGAAGGCCGGAGATAAAAAAAGCCCCCCGGCCGGCACCGGGGGGCTTTATCGTCAACATCCAACAGGTTTTCAGCTCTGGATCAGCAGGGTCTTGGGATCAAGTTTAAGGGCCATGGCCGGGGGGTTATAGGTATCCCGGTCCTTGGAAACCGAAAACTCAATATGATCCCCCTTGGGTTCCAGCACCACTACGGAGTCCACCAGATCCGCAAAGTCCTTTAATAAAAGCGGAATATTCTGCTTGGTGTACTGGTCCCCGGTTTTACCATTCCCGGAAGGAACGGTACAGCTATACCATACCTCCAGCCCCAGTTCCCCGGCAAAACCCTTCACCTTGGAAATCAATTCCCGGTCCATCCTGGAAAAATCGAAACCGTCGATGATCAGGTACTCGGCCTTAAAGCCCCCCTCCACGATCATGGCCCGGAGGCTCCGCAGAACCTGATCCCCGCTAACCCCATCCTGGCTAAAATTCATCAATACCCGGTTCTTGACAATCTCGTTTTTCACATCCCGGGCATTTTCCAAATTCTTCTTTCGGATAAACTCGTCAAAAATGTCCTCATACCAGGTCAGTACATAACCGGTGTGCTGGGTAAAGGACACATGGATCACCTTTTTCTCCTGCAGCAGTTTATCCAGGGCAATCTGGACCAGTACAGAAGTTTTTCCCACACCGCTGGTGCTGGCGATAACGCCGATTTCACCGGCTTTAAGACCGCCATGTATAGATTTTTCAAAGACCCGCATGGGGCTGCGCTGAACTAATTCGCTTATTATCATGTTACCTGGCCTGCTCCTTCCTTCGCTTTTCTTCGTATTCCTTGATCAGGGCTTCGGATATGCCCGCAGGAACCTTCCCGTACTTTTGGAACTCCATGGTAAACTCCGCCTTCCCCTGGGTCAGGGAACGCAGTACCGTGGAATAACCGAACATCTCGCTCATGGGGACTTCCGCCTCTACCCGGCAGAAAGAACCATCCTCGGTAGAGGAGAAAATAACCCCCCGCCGCTGGTTTAATGAAGCGTAAATGTTCCCCTGGAACTCCGTAGGACCCTCAACTGAAACCTTCATAATGGGTTCCAGGATACAGGGTTTGGCCTTATTATAAGCTTCCCGGAAGGCGCCGATGGCCGCAAGCTGGAAGGCGATGTCCGAAGAGTCCACCGGATGGCTTTGACCATCGTTAATAGTACAGCGGATATTCACAATCGGAAAACCGATAAGGGTTCCCTTTTTAATGGCCTCTTTAAAACCCTTGTCGCAGCTGGGGATAAACTCATTGGGAATGGCCCCGCCCTTGATAGAATCCACAAATTCATAGTCCCCCCCATCCCAGGGTTCCATAAAGCCCGCCACCCGGCCATACTGACCGGAACCTCCGGTCTGCTTCCGGTGGGTATAGTTGTAGTCAGCCCGCTGTTGTATTGTCTCCCGGTAAGCCACCTGGGGCATACCGGTTTCCACTTCGCATTTGTATTCCCGGCGCATCCGTTCAATGTAAACTTCCAGATGAAGCTCCCCCATCCCCTGTACAATCGTCTGATTGGATTCCGGGTCCACATAGGTACGGAAGGTGGGGTCCTCTTTAGTAAAACGGTTTAAAGCTTTCGCCATCTGGTCGGAAGACTTCTTGTCTTTGGGATCAATGGCAAGGGAAATAACCGGCTCGGGGACATACATCGAAGTCATGGCGTAGTTAAGGCCGCCGCCGCAAAAGGTGTCCCCGCTGGCGCAGTCAATCCCAAACAGGGCCACAATGTCCCCGGGGGAGCCCTCGCTAATATCTTCCATGCTGTCCGCATGCATCCGGACCAGCCGCCCCACCTTAAAGCGCTTCCGCGCCCGGGTATTGATCAACTCGTCCCCTTTTTTCAGGGCCCCCTGGTAGATCCTGACATAGGTAAGCTGGCCGTACTGCCCGTCTTCCAGCTTAAAGCCCAGGGCCACGGTGGGGTTCTTTTCATCGGAAACCAGCTCCTTCCGTTCCTCGTTGTTGTCCAAGTCCAGGGCGTAGTTCTTAACCTCCGTGGGGTTGGGAAGATAGCGATTCACGGCATCCAGGAGACACTGGATACCCTTATTCTTGTAAGCGGAACCCACCATCACCGGCACAAACTGTTCCAGCAGGGTTCCCTTACGGATAGCCTGGTAAAGAAGTTCTTCAGGGATAGCCTCCCCGCCCAGGTACAGTTCCGCCAACTCATCGCTAAACATGGACACCGCGTCAATAAGCTCTTCCCGGTACTTCTCCGCGTCCGCCTTCAGATGGGCGGGAATCTCCGCACTGCGGATCTCCGTTCCCTGATCGCCGTCAAAGTAGATCGCCTTCATGGTAATCAGGTCCACCAGCCCTTCCAGCTTGTCTTCCAGGCCGATAGGAATCTGGATCAGCACCGCGTTCAGCCCCAGCTTTTCCCTAAGCTGAATCTTCACCTTAAAAGGATTGGCCCCGGTACGGTCACACTTGTTCACAAAGGCAATCCGGGGCACATGGTAACGTTTAAGCTGCCGGTCCACGGTGATAGACTGGGACTGGACCCCCCCCACCGCGCAGAGTACCAGGACCGCCCCGTCCAGGACCCGCAGAGACCGCTCCACCTCGATAGTAAAATCCACATGGCCGGGGGTATCAATCAGATTAATAGTATGCTCTTTCCAGGTAACCTGGGTGGCGGCGGACTGGATAGTAATACCCCGCTCCCGTTCAAGGTCCATGTGATCCATGGTCGCCCCCACCCCGTCCTTGCCCCGGACCTCGTGGATAGCATGTATCTTGTTGCTATAAAAAAGGATGCGCTCGGAAAGGGTAGTCTTCCCGGAATCAATGTGGGCGCTGATCCCGATATTACGCATCTTGGAAATATCAATGCTCATCTAATAATAACTCCTTTTGCTTACTCCGCTAAATGTCTTGATCTGTCATAATATAGCAAGATTTTCAATGATTTTCAATGGGCCTGGCGTTTACCATTTAGCTCAAGTTAAGGAGGGAGGGCGCAGAAGTTCCGAAAGCCGGGGATCATCCGGCCCCCAGGGCGCGGTTGCCTTACCGCGGCCCCCCCTCGTTCCGTAGTCCTCCCCCTGCGGGGTCCGGTCTACTCCACTACCCCCCCTTATGTACAGGCGCATTAGTGCACATAGGTGACTGACACCGGTTCGGTATGTGCTGGCCGGTATGGATGCCGGCTTTAGTTCCAGCTCAACGCGCAAGGAGCGCGTTGAGCCGCGCGCGCACTAGCCAAGCTAAAGCTTGGCCGCATTAGTCCAACACTGGGGAATTTTCTGGCGCTATGCGGTGCCGCATTTGTTAATATACAGCCTACCGGCATGGATGCCGGCTGTGATAGACATTTACGTTTTTGCAAAGCAAAAACGTAAAGCCCAAAAATGGCATGGATGCCATTTTTGGGCAGCGCAAGGGATAGAGCGGAAATACTTTTGGCGGAGCCAAAAGATTGCAGCGATAGCCCGGTGGGGCGGTCCCGCTTGCCTTATTACAAGCGGGACCGCCCCATGCGCCCGGATTCCCTTCTTGTTCAATGAAGATTCAACAGGTAAACTGGGCCTATGCTGGATTACAGGTTTATTGTCGATAATCTCCCGGCGGTGAAAGAGAACATCGCTAACCGTTTTATGAAGGCCGACGCCGACGCGGTGGTTGGTCTGTTCAACCGGCGGACGGAGCTTTCCACCGCCCTGCAGGGCTTACAGCAGAGGCGTAATGCCAACGCCGCTTCTATGAAGGGGAAGCTGGATGCGGAGCGGCGGGAGGCTTTGATCGGGGAAGGGAAAAAACTTAAAGAGGATATTGCCTTGGCGGAGGCGGAGATTGCCAGGGTGGAGGGGGAACTGGAGGCGGAGACCCGGAAGATTCCCAACATGGCCCATCCCGGTATTCCGGTGGGCCGGGAAGACAAGGATAATCTGGAAGTTAAGCGGGTGGGGGAGCCCAGGGTTTTTAATTTTCTTCCCTCGGACCATGTAAAGCTGGGGCAGGATCTGGATATTATTGATTTTGATTCCGGCACCAAGGTTTCCGGGACAAAGTTTTACTATTTGAAGAACGAAGGGGTCTTCCTGGAACTGGCCCTGGTCCGTTATGCCCTGGACATTCTTGCGCGGAAGGGCTTTACCCCTTTTATTACCCCCGATGTAGCCCGCGGGGAGATTCTGGAAGGCATCGGTTTTAACCCCCGGGGAGCGGAATCCAATGTCTATACCCTGGAAGGGGAGGGCGCCTGCCTGGTGGGGACCGCGGAGATTACCCTGGGGGGCTATTATTCCGGCGCGATTCTGCCGAGGGAGAAACTTCCCCTGCGGCTGGCCGGTCTTTCCCACTGTTTCCGCCGGGAGGCGGGGGCGGCGGGGCAGTTTTCCAAGGGGCTTTACCGGGTACATCAGTTCACCAAGCTGGAGATGTTCGTCTACTGCCTGCCGGAAGATTCCGGCGCCCTCCATGAAGAACTCCGTTCTATCGAGGAAGAAATTTTTACGGGTTTGGAAATCCCCTTCCGGGTGGTGGACACCTGCACCGGGGATCTGGGGGCCCCGGCTTACCGCAAGTGGGACTTGGAAGCCTGGATGCCCGGCCGGGCGAATCCCCCTTCCCCTTCGGGGGGTGAATGGGGGGAGGTGACCAGCACATCCAACTGTACCGATTACCAGGCCCGGCGTCTTAAGATTCGCTATAAAGACGAGGACGGCAGGAATAAATTTGTCCACATGCTCAACGGGACCGCCATTGCCGTCTCCCGGGGGATTATCGCCATATTGGAGAATTTCCAGCAGGAAGACGGCAGCGTAAAGCTTCCCGGGGCCCTGGTTCCCTATTGCGGTTTTGATACCATCAAAAAGAAGGGTTAAGGACCCACGCGGAAATAGTAAAGTTGTTCAAAGGCTTCGGTTCTTGAACAACAACCGCTTAAAAAATATGTCCGCTGGGGAGGAAACGTGAATAAAGCAGTATTACTGTGTTCCGCCGTCCTGGCGTTTTTTGTTTTTCCCCTGTGGCTTTTTTCCTGTAAAAACATGGAGGGGGTTGTCCGCGCCCCTTCGGTTTCCCTGCAATCGGTGGATATTACCGGTATAAGTCTAAAGGGGGTTGATCTGCTCTGTAAATTGGAGGTGGAGAATCCCAATGCCGCCGATCTTCCCTTTCCAAAGATTAACTGGGAGCTTTTTATAAACGCCAGCTCCTTCCTTTCGGGGACGGCGGAAAGCCGGGAACCGGTCAAGGCCCGCAGCCTTACGGTGCTGAGCGTTCCGCTGAGTTTCAGCTATGAGGAAATTCTGAGCAGTTTTAAGTCTTTTAAGGGGAGGCAGAGTCTGGCGTACAGCATTACCCTGGAAACCAGGTTTCCGCTTCCCATGCTGGGGGATGTGGTTTGGAATTTTGATCATACGGGAAGGATTCCCCTGGTTCAGATGATCGCCTTTCATAATCTTTCATCGAGGATCGAAAAACTGGATTTTACCGGGGCGGATATTGTCTGCTCCGTGGAGATCGACAATCCCAATCCCTTTCCCCTTCCCTTTCCGGCGATAGATTACAGCTACACGGTGCGGAATACCGGTTTTATCACCGGAACCGCGGAGTTTCCCGGTTCCCTGGCGGCGGAAGGCCGGACCCCGGCGGAAATTCGGCTGCGGGCGGCGTTTCCCGATCTTTACAGGGTTATCCCGGCCCTTAGAACCGTGGGGGAGGCGGCCAGCCTTCTTTCCCTTAGTTCCCTTGTGGTCCTGCCCGGCTTTGAGGGGGAAAAACTCGCCCTGGAGATTAGCGGCAGCCTCCCCCTTCTCAAGGAACCGGTCCTGAGTTTCCGGGGAATCAGCGTAAAAAATATCGGTCTGTCAAAGATAGATTTTGAATTTGGCTGGGATCTGGACAATCCCAATGGTTTTGTCTTTGAGCTGGATGATCTTGACTACAGTCTTTTGGTGAACGGCAATGTCTGGATTCAGGGGAAGTTGGCCGCGAAAACCAGTGTTGCCGCCGGCAGGAAGGCTTCAATCCCCGTTGTTGTTTCCGTCAGCGACCCGGCCCTGGTGAAGGATCTAACCGAAATTATTACCCGGGGGACGGATGTGAATTATGAACTTGCGGGAACCGCGGCATACAGTTCCGGTTTACGGCTCTTTTCCGGTTCCTCCCTTCCCTTTAGTTTTAGTGGCCGGACAAAACTGCTGCGCTGACAGCCGCCTGGTATTTGACGGGTGGCTATGCAAAGAGAAATCACCAAATTAACCGATCTTTTTTATAGTTATCAGGGCGCATTTTTGCGTGCCCGCAAAAACCGGGCTTTTCGCTTCAATTCCTCGACTTTACCTCTGGTAAAGTCTCCGGTATTTCCGCTTCAATCCCTTGCGCTGCCCAAAAATGGCATCCATGCCATTTTTGGGCTTTACGTTTTTGCTTTGCAAAAACGTAGAAATTCCTTACAGCCGGCCCCGCGGCGCGCCCGCCCGCCTACAGACGGGCTCGCATTTGGCCGGGATAACTACAGTTGCCGTGCGCCGGGCGGGTGTTACATTTTTTCCTTAACGCCCCTTACCAGGGCAATTACTTCGCCCCATGCCGGCCAGCGCATAC
>JAIRNB010000138.1 GCA_031258265.1 Treponema sp.
TTTTGAATGGGACTGGTAATGAGGCAGTACGAAATTTATCTTGTGAATCTTGATCCTACGATAGGGCATGAAATACAAAAGACGCGCCCTTGTGTAATCGTTTCTCCTGACGAAATGAATAAGTATATTGGAACTATTATTATTGCGCCAATGACTACTAAATCCCATAAATATCCCACACGTCTTGAAATAAATTTACAAAATAAAAAAGGTTGGATTGTATTAGACCAGATAAGGACGATAGATAAACAAAGATTAATAAAAAAAGTTGGAGAAATAGATGAAAATGATGTACTAAAAATAAAAGAAATAATAATGGAAATGTTGGTAAAATAGAAAAGGCCAAACTGCATCTAACAACAGCACTGTATTGTTCCGCCGCCAGGCGGCTCCAGGGTTTTGGCTGACTAGGCCCTGCGCGAAAATCCGGGAATAACCGCGCCGGCGGTTATTCCGCTGCCCCCGTATGCGCAGGCGCATTAGTGTGGATATTAGTTTGTGCCCGCGCACAACTCCGCTTGCGGGGGAACTTCAGGATAAGCTTGCCGGTTCAGAATGTTCTTTCTCTTTTTTCCGGTATTCCGTAACCGCTGTCGTTATGGCGGCGGTAATTTCCGGCCTTGCCGTTCCGGCGGCTTTTTTTGGAGAGGGGACATCCTGCGACTGCGTCACATCCTTGTCCCAGCCCATTTTATGCACCAGTTTTGCCGTCATGTTTACGCAGACCACCATAAACCACAAAAAAGCAAACACCACGGCCATCCCCAGCGCCGTTAAAAGGGCGCTCTGTTCAAGCATTTTAGCAATCGTCATGTAAGGACCTCCTTAATTTGTCCAAAAGGTATTTGCTCCCGTTTTGGTACAAAACGGGGGCAAAATGCTAACCGGTGAGCGCCGGCGGCTCATTCCACTGGTTTTTGTAAAACGTCCCATGCCTTCCCCTTTTTAATGGAACCGGGACAAAATACGATGAATCTCCTCCGGGCCGCCGGCTTTCCACAAAAGTTCCAGGCCGTTGGAATTAATCAGGGACATAACCCGGTTCAGAACGCGCAAATGTTTTTCCCGGGACGCGTCGCCCATGACAATCAAAAAGACACAGTGAACCGGTTTTTCATCAAAGGCTCCGTATTCAATACCGGCTTCCGAAAGGCCCAAGGCGCCGAAAATGCCGTCTGTTCCCGGATAATACCCGTGGGGGACCGCGACACCCGGAGCAACGGAGGTGTTCAGTTTATTTTCCCGGTCCTGTATCGCCCGTAAACTAATATCCCGGTCCAGCAGGGGATGAACCGCTATTACGGCCTCAATAAGTTCCCCAAAAACATCTTCCTTGGTTTTGCCTGCCAGGTTCGGTTTTATCGTTCGTTTATCAAAAATATCACTGAGCGGCATCCTGTTTCCTCCGCGCTTTTTTAGCTTCGATATAAAACTCGCCAGGGATAATGGCAGGGGCGGCGATTCCGTACACACCCAAACCAACCGCAAATTGGAAGACTTGCAAGCCAAGCTTCGCTTGGCAGCCAAGCGAAGCTTGGCAAACCAGCCGGGTTGTTGAACAAGCCCAATGAACAGCAATGAACAGCCCGCGGGATATGAAAACAAGATCGCGCAAACAAGATCGTAATCCGGGTAAAAAGCAATTCATGTTTTCAGCCGCTTAATTACCATGGGAACCACGCGCAAAACCCGGCAAGGTTTAGGGGATTCCCATTAACTTCCCATTAACCGAAAAGAGAAAATTATGCTGTTGTTAAAGGGGGATCAGACTCGAAGTTTTAAGAGAATGGTATTTTTTATGTAATATGCCGCAGCCTTGGTAAAAAGCCTGAGGGCCGCATACAAAAGACCCGCTCCGGCGCTGAAAGAGCTTAACGGCGTTGTCATCCGGGCTGAACTGTGGCGTAGCGGAGAAAACGAACGGTCTTTTGCGGAGCTTATTGCCGCGAGATATTCAACAGGGCAGCTAAGGGCGGTAAAAAATACGCTTCTATCCGCCATTCCGCCCGCGGGGTCTTCAAAATAAGGGGCATCCAGGGACATGAACATGGCCGTTCCCATGGCGGCAAGGGCAATATACGCCGCCGCATAAAAACGCCATTTTTTCACCAAATGCCGACCCATAGAACCACTATATCCTGCGCCGCAATTTTTACACAAGAGGGGCTCTTTCAAAACGAAAGTTTTGAAAGAGCCCCCTGCGGCCCCCACGCAGCCCCTGCGGCCCACGCGGCAGCCTGCGGCCCCTGCAACAGCCCGCTATTCCACCCAGCCCTTCAGCCTTTCGTGGGCCGTTTCCAGTTCTTTGACAATCCCGATATGCTGGGGACATTTCTTTTCGCAGGCCCCGCACTTAACGCAGAGACCGGCGTCCTGCTTGGAGCGGACCTGGAACATATAGCTCCGCCGGGACGGTTCAAAGGTCCCAAACATTACCCCGTCGTTGTACTTGCCAAAAACCTGGGGAATATTCACCCCCTGAGGGCAGGGCAGACAGTATTCGCAGCCCGTACAGGAAATGGACTTCATGGACAGGTACTGTTCCCGCACCCGGGCGATTAAACGCTTTTCCTCGCCGCTTAAACTTTCCGCCGCAGCGCCGGGTTTGGAGAAAATGTCGATATTGTCTTTTAACTGCTCCATGGTGGAAACCCCGCTCAGGATGGTACTCACCTCCGGGTAATTCAACACATGACGGAAAGCCCATTCCACACCGCTGCGCTTTTCCCTATAGGTGTCGTAGATAGCCTGCACCGGGGCCGGAGGAACGGCCAGATTGCCCCCCCTTAGGGGTTCCATAATCACCAGGGCGCAGCCCTTCTTCCCCGCGTCCCGGATAGCCTGCTCCGTGGCCTCCCGGTCCACGTCGATCAGATTTTGCTGAATCTGACACATCCCCCAGTCGTAGTAATCCAGCACCGGCTTAAAGCCCGCGTAATCCCCGTGGTAGGAAAAGGCAATCGCCCCAATCAGCCCCTCGGCCCGGAATTTTTCGTATTCCTCGATAACCCCGGCGGCCTTAATCGCCTCCCAGTCCCTGGCCCCGATATTGTGGATCAGGTACACATCAATGTAAGCGGTCCGCAGTTTCTTCAGCGCGGCCTCCAGATTGCGCCGGGCGTTTTCCAGCAGCGTCTTCCCCCCGCCGGAACCCAGGTCCTGCATCACCCCAAAAGGCTGCTTGGTGGCAATCTTTACCCTCTCCCGGCGTCCCCCCTCCAGGGCCTCCCCCAGCACCTCTTCACTGGTCTTGTTGTGGTAGCCATAGGCGGTATCGAAGTACGTTACCCCATGGTCCGCCGCGTAACGAATCATCTCCCAGGCCCTTTCCCGGTCCACCTCCGCGTGGTCCCCCCTAAGAATCCGGGGCAGCCGCATACAGCCCATCCCAAAGGCCGACACCTGGTAGCCAAGTTTCCCATATTGGCGGTATTGCACGATCCTCTCCTTGCCAAATGAAGTTGGACCGTATGTTAAATGTTAATGTTAACGTTAAGTCAAGGGCACGGGAAACAGCTTTTAGAGGGGGAAGCCTCCCCCTCACTCCATAGTCCTCGCGCCAAACCCTGCGGGTTTGTCCCTGCGGTCTATTCCGTTACCCCCTCCACGGGGGGTAACCGATCATGGGTAGCAGCCGCATTATCCGGAGATTACGGGGCAAACCCCGCCGTGACCCCCCCGTGACGCCCCCCGCCTTCGGCTTTTGTTCCAGCACAAACCTGCGGTTTGTGCCGCGCGCGCCCTGGCTTAGCTAAAGCTAAGCCGCATTTTCTCAATATCTGGGGAATTCATTGGCGCTATGCGGTTCCACATTATCTAATTTACAGCCTTCGGCTGTATATGCTGGCCGGCATGGATGCCGGCTGTGATAGATGTATACGTTTTTGCTTTGCAAAAACGTAAAGCCTAAAAATGGCATGGATGCCATTTTTAGGCCGCGCAAGGGATAGAGCGGAAATACCGGAAGCCCGCCGCAGGCGGGCTGAGGAATTGCAGCGATAGCCCGGTTTTTGCGTGAATGGCACGCAAAAATGCGCCCAAAAACATAATGAAAAAAAGTAAACGCCAGTCCCCTGCCTTCGGCGGCTCAGAGCTTGTTAAAAAACCGTGTACCGGTTATTCTCTCTTAATCCACCGGTTACACGTTGTATAGCGGAACGGATTGAAAATTGTACCGCATGAAGCGGCGCTTTTTCGGATCGAAACTGCCGGAAACACCCTCTAATTCAGGATAAATCTATGTTTTTCTCTTCTTTGCCGCGCAAAGCGCTTATAGGCCTTTGTATTTTGGCGGCCCCCCTTGCCTTTGCCCGGCCCAGGGCCGAAACCGGCGCGGAGCGGCCGGCCCAGGAACTCGTTATTGGGGATCAGTTTGACCTTCAGAGCATCGATCCGGCGGACGGTATGCTGGATGATACTCAAATCCTCGTGTATAACGGCCTTGTGGAAATTGATTCCCAATTCCGGCAGGTTCCAGGACTTGCCGAAAGCTGGGAGATGAGTCCCGACGGGCTTACCTGGACCTTTCATCTCCGCAGGAATGTCCGCTTCCACGACGGCCAGCCTTGGAACGCTCAAGCGGCGCTGGTGAATTTCAAACGCCTTGACGGGTACCCCGGCCTTTCGGACACCGCTTCCGTAGATACCCCCGATGATCATACCCTGGTTTTTCACATGAAGCAGCCTACCTATAACCTCTCGTCCAACCTTGCCCGTACCATGATGAGCATGGTAAGCCCCGCCGCCATAAATCCCGATGCCTCACTTTCGGGGGCGGTGGGTTCGGGTCCCTATAAACTGGTCAAATGGGACAGGAATGTGGAATATGTCTTTGAGGCCAATGATGATTTTTGGGGCGGGCGGCCCAATCTGCGGAAGATCACCTTTAAGGTGATCACCGACGCCCAGGCCCGGGCTTCCGCCCTGGAATCCGCCGAGATCGATATGATGAGCGGGTATCAGTCCCTGGCCGCGGTTAAACGGCTTATGAATGACAGCCGTTTTCAGATCATCAAGCGGGTGCAAAATACATCGGCGGTCATTTTTTACAATACAAACCGGGCTCCTCTGGATAATCTCCCGGTCCGGCAGGCTATCGGACACGCCCTTGATCTTCCTTCCATGGTAAATAACCTGCTCCCGGGCCTTGCTTCTCCCCCGGAAGGGTTTTTCTCTCCCGCTTACGGGGATCTGGTAAATCCTTCGGTGCGGAACCCCCAATTCGATACAAGCCGTGCCATGGCTTTACTTGATCAGCAGGGCTGGATCAGGGGGAGTGACGGCATTAGGCGCAAGAACGGCGCGCCCCTTGTCATAACCCTGACCTACGGCGCGGCCAACACCGAGGATTCTCTTCTGGCGCCGGTTATTCAGGACTCGCTTAAAAATATTGGCGTTGATCTCCGGCTTAACCCCGTGGAAGGCGCTGCCCTGGATGATATTCAAGAAACGAAAAACTACGATATGATTCTGACAGGCCAGTCTTTCATTCCCACCGACGATCCTTCTTTTAACTACCAGCGGGGCTATTGGCATTCCGGCAGCTATTACAAAATCTATACGACCCCGTCTCTGGACAGCCTAATTGATCAGTTGACGGTTACCATGGACACCGCCAAACGCCGGGATTTGCATTGGGCCATTCAGAAGGAAATTATGGATTATGCCCCAACCCTGATGGTTTATCATCGTAACAGCATACGCTTGGCCAAAAGGAACATAAAAAACTTTGATATTTCCTCCGGCTGCTGGCATATCAACCGGGCTTTGAAGGATGCCGTTATTGAATAGTGGCTAAGTACGTCGTAAAAAGGCTGTTACACTTTATCCCCGTATTTTTGGGGGTAACAGCCTTGGTATTTTTTCTCCTGCGTGTTGCTCCGGGGGATGCGGCCCATATCAGGCTCCAGGACCGGGGGATGGATTTATCCGAAGAAAACATCTCGGCAATCCGGGCGGAACTGGGACTTGACCGGCCTGTGTGGGTACAATACGGCCGCTGGCTGGGGGCAGTATTCCGCCTGGATATGGGTAATTCGGTTGTTTCAGGCGAACCGGTTGTCAAAGAACTAAGCCGCCGTTTTCGTCTGACCCTGTATCTTACCCTTCCCGCCATAGCCCTGGTATTGATCGCCGCTTTTCCCCTGGGACTGCTGGCATCTTTGTACCAGGGAAAGCTCTGGGACAGGGTTACCAGGATCTTTGCCATTGTAATCATGTCCATTCCTTCGTTTTGTCTTGGTCTTGTTTTTATTTTGTTTTTTTCGGCACATTTACGATGGCTCCCGTCTTTTGGCGCAGGGAGTCTTGCCCACCTTATCATGCCCTGCCTCGTTCTTTTTATAGCCTCCGCGGCCCACTATACCCGGTTCATTCGATCCGTTCTTCTGGAAGAACTGTCAAAGGAATACGTCAGGGCCGCCAAAGCGCGGGGAATAGGGACCTGGACCATTCTTGTTTTCCACGGTATAAAAAACGCGCTTATTCCTATAATCACATCCCTGGGCATGAGTCTTGCCATTATGCTGGGAGGTTCAGCGGTGGTAGAAAAAGTGTTCAGTTGGCCCGGCATGGGTTCCTGTCTTATTGATGCTGTCCTTAACCGGGATTATCCCCTGGTCCAGGGCTGTGTACTTCTTTACGCTTTTATCTTCACCGGCATTAATGTAATGACCGATATAATCTGCATCATACTGGATCCAAGGGTGAGAAAAACCATACGAAATACCACCGGGGGCAGGGGATGAGGCGGGCGCGGGGAAACCGGAACAGAGTTATGGGAAAACTCATGGGTAATCCCCTGTTTATTGCGGGAATCCTTCTGGCTTTATTTTTTGTAATTTTGACCCTTGCCGGCCGGCAATTTATTCCCCATGATCCCCTAAAAACCGATATATGGAACGTCCTTGCCCCGCCGGGCGGGGATTATCCCCTGGGGACTGACAATCTTGGGCGCTGCGTCTTTTCCCGGCTTATCGCGGGAACCCGGCTTACCCTGGGGACGGCTTTGATTGTGGAGACCATTATTTTAGTTATTGGGATTGTGACGGGGACAGCCGCCGGATATTTCGGGGGTATCGTGGACGAAATTCTGCTTATCCTTATTGATATACTACTGGCCTTTCCAAGTATTATCCTTGCCCTGGTGATTGCGGGACTTTTGGGCGCGGGTCTTACCAACCTGGCAATAGCTTTTGTGTCGGTCTATTGGGTAGAATCCGCCCGGGTAGCCCGAAATATAACCCGTTCAGTACGGGAAAAAGATTTTATTACCGCATCCCGTGCTTCGGGAAGCGGCGCCTTAAAAATTATCCGGCGCCACATAGCGCCCCATGTTTTTCCGAATATGCTGATCTACGGAACCCTCAATATATCTTCAATCGTTATTGGCGTTTCCTCCATGTCTTTTATCGGCCTCGGCGTAAAGCCTCCCGCACCGGAATGGGGGGCCCTTCTTTCGGAAGGCAGAGCCTATATGCGGGAAAATCCGCTGATGATTCTCTCGGCTATCGGCTGTATCATGCTCTCGGCCGCCTGTTTTCAGTTTTTGGGCGAGGCCCTGCGGGATGCTTTAAATCCCAGAAAAAGCCATATAGCTTCATGAGGGGTTTTTCTTGCTGGCAGCGTTAAACGTAGAAAAATCATACGAAAAAAACATCCACGCGGTACGGGGGATAAGCATAGGAATTGAAAAAGGCGCTACAATAGGACTCCTGGGAGAATCAGGCTGCGGAAAATCAACCTTAGCCCGGCTGCTTTGCTGCCTTGAACAATGCGACAAAGGCGCCGTCGAACTTGACGGCACGGTCTATAACCGGCCTCGTTTTACATTCGGGAATCCCGCTTTGCTTAAGGGGTTCCGCAAAAAAGTACAGATTATCTTTCAGGATTCAAACGGTTCCCTTGATCCCCGGATGACCGCGGGACAGGCCGTTGCGGAACCTCTGGAAAATTTTAGTTCCCTCTATAAACGCGCTTCCCGGAAAGAAAAACACCGTCAGATTGGCGAACTTCTAAACCGGGTAGGGCTTGACATGGGGAAAGCCTATAGTTATCCCCACGAACTTTCGGGGGGCCAACGGCAGCGGGTTGTAATTGCCCGGGCTTTGGCGGTAAACCCTGAATACCTTATTTGTGATGAGCCGGTATCCAGCCTTGACGCGGAAAGCCGGGACGGAATAATAACACTTCTTTTCTCTTTGCAGCAGGAGACCGGTATGGGCTGCTTTTTTATATCCCATGATCCTGCCATTGCCGAAAAAATGAGTAAACGCATTTATGTCATGGAGGAAGGCAGAATTACGGAAACCAGATTATCGGAAACGGGATACAGACTTTATAATGCTTAGCGTTTCAGGATTAACGATTTGTTTTCCCCTTCCCGGCGGTATCGTCACGCCGCTGCACGATTTTAGCCTTACCATGAAACAGGGAGAAATCCTGGGGCTCACCGGTCCATCGGGCTGTGGAAAAACGATCTTCTGTACCAGTTTGCTCGGTATGCTGGAACATCCGGGGTATATTAAGAACGGAATCATCCGCTATGTTCCCGGTAAAACAGAATCTGCGGAAACAAAAGAGGCTGAATCTCTTGACTTAATATCGTTAAATAAAAAACAATGGCGGCATATCCGGGGTAAGGAAATTTCCATGATTTTTCAGAATCCCTTCCAGTCCCTGAATCACTCCCGGACTATAGGCGCACAGTTTATTGAAGCCATACGCGCCCACCGCCCCCATACTCCCCGCAGGGAATGTGTAGAATTGACTCTGTCTATGCTTGCCGCCGCAATGCTGAAGGAACCCCGCAGGATCATAAGGGCTTATCCTTTTGAACTATCCGGCGGTATGTGCCAGCGGGTGATGATTGCCATGGCCCTGGTACACAGGCCTGCGCTCCTCATTGCCGATGAACCGACTACCGCCCTGGACAAAAAAAACGAAGAACAGATCCTGCGGCTTTTTGCCGGAATCCGGGAAACATACCATACCGGTATTATATTTGTTTCCCATGATGAAAAAGCAATCGCCGCTGTGGCGGACAGGAAGATCAGCATGGCCATATCAGCCAGGAGGCTAAACAGGTAACCGGGAGATCAGAACCCGGTCTATCCGGTTGCCGTCCATATCAAGGATTTTGAATTCGTAATTTCCATGTACAAAGCGGGCCCCCGGCCGGGGTATCTCCTCGGCAATGGAGAGTATAAAACCCGCCAAGGTGTGGTAGTCGGGATGATCCTCGCCCCCCGGCTGGCCAAGTTCCAGCACCTTGAGGACATCATCAAAATTAATACTGCCCCCCGCTATCCAGGCCCCTTCGCCCTGGGGGCGGATCTCCTCGTCCTCCGGGGGGGCCGCGGAGAGTTCTCCGACAATTTCCTCAACCAGGTCCCTGACGGAGAGGATACCGGAAAAGCCCCCATATTCGTCCATTACAAAGAGGTAGTCCGTGTTCCCCTTGCGGAAAGCCTCAAAGGCCTTGAGGGCGGACATGGTTTCCGGGATAAAGGGAAGGCGGCGAATCAAGGGCCGGAGCCAGCGGCTTGTATCCTTGTTTTGGCCCTGATCCGGTTCCTGGTTCAGCCCCTCCGACAGGGCCCGGAAGAGATCCTCCCGGTAAAGGGCCCCCTGGATATTGTCCAAGGTATTTTCCGCCACGGGGAAACAGCCCTGATCGCCGTATTTGTCTATGGTATTCCGTATCTCCTGGAGATCCGCATAGGCGTCAAGCCACTGGATTTCCGAACGGTGGGTCATAAAGGCCCCGGCGGGACGGTCCCCCAGGTAGAAGACCCCTTCCACCATGGTACGTTCCTTGCTTTCCACCAGCCCGGATTTTTCCCCCTCCGCCAGGGCGCCCCGCAGTTCATCTTCGGTCATGCCGGCGCCGCCGGCGCTGTCCAGGCGGAAAAGACGGCGGGCCAGGGTATCAATAAGGGAGTAAAGGCCCAATAGGGGGCGGCAGGGCAGGGTAAGAAAATGGACCCAGGGGAGAAACCGGGTAATCACCTTTTCCGGCGCGGCGGCGGCCACGATCCGGGGGACAAAGATTCCCAGGATAACTACCGCCAGGCTGATAAGGAGGATTACCGCCGCCGCGGCTATCAGGTCCCCCCGCAGCCCCGCAGCCCTTCCCCCGGGAAGCAGGATGTCCCCCAGGGGGCGGACCAGAAAGCCCCCCAGCACCCCGGCCAGGACCCGCAGCACGGCGATCCAGATCCGGCAGGCATGGACATAGAAAAAGGGATTTTCCGCCGCCTCCAGGGCCCGGCGGTAAGTCTTGTCCCCCCCCTCCGCCAGGGAACGGAGCCGGCCCTTGCGGGCGGAGTCCAAGGCCAGCTCAAAGAGGGCAAAGAGACTGCCAAAAAGAACGATAACCAGGATAACCGGAATCAGCGGCCAGGGGCCTGGGCTAAGGGCTTGCATCACAGACCTGTCTCTTCCCGGGTAAGGGGCCGGACGATATACAAACCTTCCGGCGTGGTTTCCCGGGTTTTATTTTTCCCGTCGGGGTTCAATTCCCCAAAGATCTGCACCACCGGAAACCGGGGGCTTTCGGGATTCACGTCCACCACCTGCCCCTTCTTCCCATTGGAAAGCAGAACATAAAGTCCTATGGGATAAATCGAAAGGGAATAAACCAGGGCCCTAATAATGGTATCATCGTACTGTTTCCCCTCGTTTTTAAGAAGTTCCAGCATGCCGGTGTATCCGTCTCTGGCTTCCCGGTGGGGACGGTAAGAGGAGATGGCGTCATAAGAGCAGGCTACGGCAATTATTTTGGAATAGAGGCTGATCTTATCGGAGGTAAGATGCCGGGGATAACCGGAACCGTTTTCCCGTTCATGATGCTCCAGGGCGGCGATGCTTACCTCCAGGGGAAAACCGTAACTTTTAAGGGTGTTATAACCGCGGATAGGATGGGTATAAAGCATCTTTTGTTCCAGGACGGAAAGGGGTCTGGAACTAAGGTATATCTTTACGGGAAGCTTGAGCATGCCGGTTTCGTGAAACAGGGAGGCGACCCCAAGTTCGATGAGCCGGTGGGGGGGCAGCTTGATATAAAACCCTATAATAAGGGCAATGATCGTGGATTTTACCGTATGCCCGATAAGGTAATCTTCCTTGGCGTTCTCCATATTTTTTAGTATCCGCAGAAGGTAACGCTGTTCCTCCCTGATACGATCCAGCGAATCCCGGACCCATTCCGCCACCCGGTTGTAACTTATGGGTTCCGACATAAAAACCGCGGAAAATAATTCACTGACATAGGCCTTTAATTTTCGGAAAAAACCTTCCGCCCGTTTAATTTTTTCCGCGTCCGCCAGGGTGGAATCCGGGTTCGAATCGAGGAGGCGGGCCTCCGTCACACCGGCGCCATAACTATCCCTGGGTTCTCCTTCGCTTAATACTTCCCGAAAATCCCAGTCCGAAAGAATTTGAATCAACTCCGGCGTAAAGGGCATTTCCGGGGCGGCTACCACAAAATCATCATCCAGGTATACCGGTTTACTAAAAAAATAACCGGGGGGAATATCCTTAACAGTATAGCGTTTCATGTATACCTTTTGGCCAACATTGACCCCGTTCTCCCTTTCCGCCATACTGGAAATACACCGGACTTGTCCGGGAACCCGGCTGGTTTTTCGCTGCGTTTCGGTTGATCCGCGGGTCCTGTGAAAAACATGGATTTTCCTGGGGAAATTTACGTTTTTCATTGTTTTTAAACGGTTGTTGTCCGAAAACCGGAATTTCCGGGGAAACCGGGTCTTGGGGCCGGTCCGTCATCACAGGAGATCTTTGCTTGAAGTTCAAATTCCTTTTTTTGTTTTTTAATATAATGATCATAATATTTTTGTTGACCATTTTCTTCATGCCCTTCATGATTCTGGGGGAAAGCTTTTCCCCTGTCCGGGGCGGGATCTTTATCCAGTCCTTCTGGCCCCTGGCGGCGATTCTTATAATTGTCCTTATTGTACTAGATATTTATTATTTCTCCAACCACAAACTTTTCCGCCTTTTGGAACGGGAAGACTGGCCGGCTCTGGTGGAGTACCTGGAGTTCCGGCTGCCAAGGCGGCCCCGTTATCCGGGGTATCTGGTGCGGCTTTACGCGAATACCTGCATGGTTCTCTCCGATTCCAGGGCGGTGATCAGCCTGGAAAATAAGCTGGCCCTGGTAAAACCCGCCCTGGTAGAACGGAATGTCCTGCTTTTCGGGGCCGCCCGGATTCTGGGGAAGGATTACGAGGAGGCCCGGCGGTTTTTTGCCGCCCATGACCGTCCGCACAGTCAGGGGGGGAGCCCCTTTTCCCGGTTTTTTGCCGGGGGCCGGGTACGACAGGCCCAATGGCTGGCCTGGTACCACGGTTTTTCCCTGCTCTTAAGCCGGTGTTTTGGGGAAGCGGCGGAAAAATTCCGCCTCCTGGCGGCGGAAGCCGCCGATCCCATAACCGCCGGTCTTGCCGCCTGGTTCCTGGAGTTTAACCTCTCCCAGGTTGTGGAGGGGGCCAGGGAAACGGCCCAGGCCGCCCGGGAGCGAATCCGCTCTTCCCTGGCCCGGCGAAAAGATTGGGACAGGGAACTCTCGAATATCGAAACGGAAATATACGCAGCAATACTGCGGTCATATATTGATGAGGCGGCAAACTGGATTTATGATTCATAAAATTCACGGCGGGATACGGGTAATAACATGAGGTTCTTTAATAAGTCCGCAAAATTAGACGATGTTTGTTACGATATTCGGGGGCCGGTGCTTAAAGAGGCGAAGCGGCTGGAGGATGAGGGATTCCATATCCTCAAACTAAACATTGGGAATCCCGGGGCCTTCGGTTTTAACGCGCCGGACGAGATCATCCATGACATGATCATAAATCTGCAAAATGCCCAGGGTTACTGCGATTCCCACGGCCTCTTTTCCGCCCGGAAGGCGGTTATGCAGGATTTTCAGTCCCGGGGAGTCAAGGGCATAGAAATCGACGATATTTGGATCGGCAACGGGGTAAGCGAACTTATCATGATCGCCATGCAGGGGCTTTTGGACTCCGGCGACGAGGTGCTTGTTCCCATGCCGGATTACCCCCTGTGGACCGCCGCGGTGACCCTTTCCGGCGCCAGGGCGGTACACTACCTCTGCGATGAAAGCGCCGGATGGAATCCCGATCTGGATGATATTCGTTCCAAGGTAAGCGGCCGGACCAAGGCTATCGTGGTTATCAACCCCAATAATCCTACCGGGGCGGTTTACAGCCGTTCCACCCTGGAAGGTATTGCCGCCATAGCCAGGGAACACGAGCTTATCGTTTACGCCGATGAGATATACGACCGGATCACCTACGACGGAGCCCGGCATATCCCCATGGCCTCCGTGGCGGAAGACATTCTTACCATCAGTTTTAACGGCATGAGCAAGGCCTACCGGGCGGCGGGTTTCCGGGCCGGTTGGATGGTTCTTTCGGGGAACAAGAAAGCCGCCGCGGGCTATGTGGAAGGACTGGAGATCCTCTGTAACATGCGGCTCTGCGCCAATGTGCCCGCCCAGTACGGCATCCAGACGGCCCTGGGGGGCTACCAGAGCATCAACGACCTTGTTCTGCCCGGAGGCCGCCTTAAAGAACAGCGAGATACGGCGGTGGGTATCACAAACAGTATCCCCGGTTTATCGGTGGTGATACCCCAGGGGGCCCTGTACTGTTTCCCGAAAATCGATGTAAAGCGTTTTAACATCACCGATGATGAACGCTTTATCCTGGATCTGCTCCGGGAACAGCATATCCTGCTGGTCCACGGTACGGGCTTTAACTGGAAAGACCCGGATCATTTCCGTATCGTCTTTCTCCCGGACAAGGATACCCTGACGGACGCCCTGCGCCGGCTGGCTGTCTTTTTAGAGCATTACCGGCAGCCATAGGCCGCCGCGGGGCATCATGCCCCCAAATTTAAGCGGTTGTTGTTCAAAAACTGAAGTTTTTGAACAACACTATTAACCGGGAATCCGGTAGCCGGTTTTGAAGTCCACCAGGCTGGCGAGGCTTTCTCCCTTTACAAAGCGGGCGGCGTTTTCCAGATTCAGCTTTGTCATGTACTGGCCGGTCTCGTACATGTTGCGGCCCCCCGCGATATGGGGGGTGATCACCGCCCCCTCAAGCTTCCAGAGCCGGTGCCCCGCAGGCAGGGGTTCGGGGCTGGTTACGTCCAGGGCGGCGGCAAAGATATGCCCGGATTCCAGGGCGTCGCAGAGGGCCTCCGTATCAATGGCCGATCCCCGGCCGCCGTTCACGATAACCGCCCCCTTCTTCATTCCGGCAAGCCGGGCTCTGCTGATGATCCCCTGGGTTTCCTTTACCCCCGGCAGGGCCAGGGCCAGGATGTCCGCCCGGGGCAAAAGCTCATCCAGTTTGTCCTGCAGGTAAAGCTCATCCACGCCCTCCGGCTTTGGCTGCGGTGTCCGGCGGATGCCGATAACATGGGCCCCCAGGGCCTTCATCCGCCAGGCGTAGCCGGCGCCAATGTCCCCCAGGCCCAGGACCAGTACGGTGGAACCCAGGATACTCCACACCTGCCCACGGAACTGCCAGCGCTCCCTGTTCTGCTCGTCCCGGTACAGGTGCAGTTTTTTTAGAACCTGCAGGGTCGCCGCCACCATGTGTTCCGAAACCCCGTGCCCATAGACTCCGGTGGCGCAGCTTAAGAGTACGCCGGGGCCCAGTTCCCCGTTGCAATACCCGTCGGTCCCCGCGGACTGGAGCTGTACCCACTTGAGCCGGGGACACTTTTTAATAAAATCCGGTTTGGGGCTGCCAAAGATGACGGTAATATCCCCGGCTTCTTCGGCGCTTATGTTCCCCGTGTCTTCCCCTTCGTTAAAGAGGATCGTATAACCCGGCAGGGCTTTGGGGAGTTCCCGCCTGAAATTCTCATCCGCCGCAAATAACACAAGAGCCTTATCCATGGGGCGCCTCCAAAAGTTGATTTTTAGACCGGCCGCGGCGCTCATGCGCGGCTTTTGGACCGGGACACGGAACCATAAGAACTTTACACTATTTCAGGCGGCATTGAAATGAAAGGGATTGTACTTTACCCCCCGGTCATAGGCGTCGATCCCTTCCCCCCGTTTAAGGGCCCGGACCGCCAGATAAGTTACCGGGGTCATGATAACTTCGATAAGGCATTTGAGGAAATAATTGGTCAGGACCAGGCTGAGAAAAAGCCCCCAGCCGAAAACACCGGTAAGGGAGGCCGTCAGCACAAAGACCAGGCTGTCCAGGAATTCCCCCACCAGGGTGGAACCGATGGTCCGCATCCAGAGCCGCCGCCCCCCCATAAGGACCTTCATCCGGGAAAGGACCACGGAATTAGAGAATTCCCCCACCCAGTAACCTAAAAGGCTGGCCAGGGCGATACCCCCGGTGCTTATCCCCCCAAGAATGGCGTCGTAGGCGCCGCTGCCGGCATAGCCCTCCCATTCGGCATTCCCCGGCAGAGCCCGGAGGACAAAAAAAGCGGCGCTGGTCAGGGCCAGGGCGGCAAAACCGGTCCAAATAACCCGCCGGCCGGCCCGGAATCCGTAAACTTCGGTAAGAATATCGGCAAAGACATAGGAAAGGGGGAACAGCAAGGTGCCGCCGTCAAAGGCCAGGGGCAGGGGGGGAATCCCCAGGATACCAAACAGGGAAAAGCCCAGGTCTACGATTTTGGCGGAGGAGGCCACATTGCTGATAATAAGGACCGCCACAAAGGCGGCCATTACCAGGTCAAGGTAACGGAAGGACCGGACGGCTTCCGGTACGGCTGTTTCCGGGGCCGGTTCCGCGGGAGGAGGATCAAAAGACGACATACCGGTTCCTCCTTGTTTTGGTAAGGCGGGTATAAGCTGGGATACCGCCGGGGACTCAGGGGTCCCGAAAAAATACACGCGAAGCGCGGCAGCCTCCTACGCCCACTTGATAAGCCCGGTCCGGTAGGGATGCACCAGGGCCTCGTGTTTGGGAAGGATACGGACCGTATGGCCCTGCATGCCTGTGCTTTCACATTCGATCTTCACCTGGAACAGGTTGATATTATCCTCACAACCGGCATGCTTCATTTCAACACAGGAGGCGTGTTCAATATTGGAACCCTGGTTGGAGACCGACCCGTGGTAGAGTTCTACCTTGAGTTCCTCGGGATGCAGTATCCCAAGATCAATAAAGGCCGTTACCGTAAGGGAATCCCCCCGCTGCATCACCGGCTTAAAATTGGACTCGATCTTGACGATTTTAAGGGCGGCCCAGGCCTGGGACAGCCTGTCAAAGTAAGCCGCCAGGGACTTGGCCTCCGCGTAATCATCCTTCACGATCCGGCGGTAATTTTTAAGGGCGGGCAGGTAGAACTTGTTGGAATAGTCTATCAACATCCGGTGGCTGGACATGGAATGGCCGATCTGCTTCATGCAGTTCTTCATCATCTTGATCCATTCGCGGGGAAGACCGTCCCTGCCCCGCTGGTAGAACAGGGGCACAATTTCCCGCTCCAAAAGGTCGTAGAGGGCCTTACTTTCCACATCGTCCTGAAGCCTTTCATCGCTGTACTGTTCACCCTGGCCGATAGCCCAACCCACCTCGGCGTTGTAAGCCTCGTCCCACCAGCCGTCAAGGATGGAACAGTTGAGGACCCCGTTCATAGAGGCTTTCATACCGCTGGTGCCGCTGGCCTCCATGGGCCGGCGGGGGGTGTTAAGCCACACATCCCCCCCGGAGGTAAGGTAACGGGCCACCGTCATGTCGTAGTTTTCCACAAAGACAATACGGCTGGTAACATCGTATTTTTCCGCAAAGTGGATGATCTCCCGGATCAGGTCCTTGCCGGGCATGTCATGGGGATGGGCCTTGCCGGCAAAGATAAGCTGTACCGGCCGGTCGTTGTCCTTTACCAGCCGGAGCAGCCGTTCCGGGTCCCGGAGCAGCAGATTCCCCCGCTTATAGGTGGCAAAGCGGCGGGCAAAGCAGAGGGTAAGGGCATAGGGAGAAAGGGCGTCCTCCGCCTGGCCGGCATAATGCCGCTCCGATCCGGTCCGGTCTATCCGCCGGCGAATCCGTTCCCGTACAAAGGCCACCAGCCGTTCCCGGCGGCGCTCGTGGGTCCGCCACAGTTCCTCATCGGAAATCCGGTCCATCCGGTCCCAAATGTCCAGGTCCGTGGGTTCTTCCTCAAAATGGGGCCCAAAATAGCGATCCAAAAGGTCCACCATGCCGCTGGACACCCAGGTCCGGGGGTGAACCCCATTGGTCACATGGTCGATAGGAACCTCGTCCAGGGGAAGCCCCGGCCACAGGCCCTTCCACATCACCCGGGAAACCTCCCCGTGGAGCCTGGCGACACCGTTGGCGTAGGCCGCCAGTTTAAGGGCCAGCACGGTCATACAGAAGGTTTCATGGTCATCGCCGGGATTCTCCCGACCCAGGGCCAGGAAATCCTTCCAGGAAATCCCCAGAATCTGGGGCCAGGAACGCATGTATTTATCCAGGAGGGCAATGTCAAAACGCTCGTTCCCCGCGGGAACCGGGGTATGGGTGGTAAAGATATTGGTAGGCCACACCGCTTCCCTAGCCTCCGCGAAGCTCAGGCCCCTGTCCGCCATTACTTCCCGGATTCGTTCCAGACCCATAAAAGCCGCGTGGCCTTCGTTCATGTGGGTGGCCGCGGGGTTGATCCCCAAAGCCCGCAGGGCCCGGATACCCCCTATCCCCAGGAGGATCTCCTGCTGTATCCGGGTTTCCTTATCGCCGCCGTAGAGGGCGGCGGTAACATTTCGAATATCCGGCGGATTCTCCTCGATGTTCGTATCCAGCAGGAACAGGGAAGAACGGCCCACCTTAACTTCCCAAATTTGGGCCACCGCCTGACGGCCCGCCATATCTACGGTTATCTTGATAGGGTTCCCGTCCTTGCCGGTCCGCCGTTCCACCGGCATGTTGTACCAGTCGTTCTCCGGATAACTCTCCTGCTGGAACCCGTCGGCGTTAAGAACCTGCTTAAAATAACCCTGGCGGTAGAGAAGCCCCACCCCCACCAGGGGAAGCCCCATATCGGAGGATGTCTTCATGTGATCCCCGGAGAGAATCCCCAGGCCCCCGGAATAGATAGGCAGGGATATATCCATGCCGTATTCCATGGAGAAGTAGGCCACCACTTCCTTTTTGCCGCCCCGGTACCAGGTATCCCCCTTCTTATACCGCTGAAACCGGTCATGCACATCCTTGAGGGCGGCCAGGTAAGAATCGTCCTTGGCCGCCAGGGTAAGCCGTTCCGGACTTACCATTCCCAGAGCCTTGATAGGACTCTGCTGGGACTTCAGCCATGCGTCATAATCAAGCCGGATAAAAAGCTGAACCGCATCGTAATTCCATGACAGCCAGAGGTTACGGGCTATCTCTTCCAGGGGTTTTAAGGGAGCCGGAAGCCTTGGTTTAACGGTGTAAGTGGAAATATTCATAATTTAAGCTTATGCCTGCGG
>JAIRNB010000156.1 GCA_031258265.1 Treponema sp.
CCGCAGGGGCGGGGATGCGCCCGGATTAATATTCATGACTACAATACTGGCTGCATCCTTTTATAGAACTCCCCGCCCCCCTTACAGATCCTCAAAGCGGATACCCTCGCCGGCGGGGATAAACTGCCGGACCCTCCTCCCGGTTATCCTTTCCGCCCAGGAAGGGGGAAGGCCGGGACGGAGGATCTTCTCCGTCCGCAGGGCGGCAAAGTCCCCAGGACCGATAATCTCCCCCATGGCCATATCCCGCAGGGCGTGGAGGGAACGGTTAGTCCGCTCGTAGTTGGTTTTTTCCGCGCCGGCCAGCCGCTTAACCCCGTCCCCCAGAATCGCGTCCACCAGGGCCTCCCCCCGTTCTTCCCTATACGCGGCGATGGTCTCCCCCGCCGGCCTCCCCTCCGCCCGGCGCAGGGCGCGGACCATCCGGGCAAAGGAAGCAGGCGGCAGGGCGATAGGATCGTCCAGGCCGGGATCGTCCCGGGACAGGCAGAAGTGTTTCTCTATAACCGCCGCCCCCAGGGCGGTCCCCAGGGCGGGGATCAGTTCCGGGTCCAGGCTGTGGTCGCTTATCCCCAGGGGAACGCCGAAAACCCGCCCCAGGCTTTCCAGCGCCCGCAGGTTGTAATCGGTTTCCGACGCGGGGTAGGCGGTAACACAGTGGAGAAGGCAGACCGGAATACCGGAAAGGAGGGCCAGGGCTTCCTCAATATCGGCCAGCCTGGAAACCCCGCTGGAAAGGAGGACCGGCAGCCCCCATCCGGCGATCTCCCTTAGCAGGGCCGTATAATTCAGCTCCGGGGAGGCGATTTTTACCAGTTCCGGCTCCAGGGCCCGCAGTTCCCCGGCGCTCCGCGCCCCAAAGGGGCTGCAAAGGAAGAGCAGCCCCCGTTTTTCCACATATTCCTTCATCTCCCGGAAAAAATCCGGCGGCATCTCCAGTTCCTTAAAACGGTCGTAAAGCCGAACCTTCCCCCCCGGCAGGCTGACTTCCCCGGTGTTGGGGTGGAGGATCTCATCGGCGTAGACAATCTGGAATTTAACGCAGTCCGCCCCGGCCTCCGCCGCCGCATCGCAGAGTTCCCGGGCCTTTACCGGGTCCCCCCCGTGGCCGGTTCCCAATTCGGCAACCACCAAAGGCCGCCCCGGACCAAATTCCCCGGTACTTACCTTAAAAAATCCCTGTTTCATTCGAAATATCCCCCCACTCCTTTGGAACCACCCTCAAAAACCCCTCGACATACCAACAAATCGGAATTAAAATAACTTGTAACGGTTGGTTTTGTCCCGTGGCCGGAAACGCCGTCATGGAAATCATAGAAATACGGACCTGCCCTGGTTTTGGGACAGGCTCATACGAAAGGAGCAAAATATGAAGACCCTAACCTGTGATGTGTGTGGAAAAGCTATCCAGCAGCCCGTCAGCAGCCGGAACTACTTCCACATAGCCCATCGGGATATTTGTGAACCCTGTCATGATCAACTGGAGCTTCTTATTAAGCCCACCGTCAGGACCAAACAGCCTTTTAATTACGAATGGTACAACCATCTGGTTCAGGATTCTATCGAAAAGGCCATTCTCAAGGGAAAATTTTAGCCGTCAATTCCGCCGGAGGGCCCTCTTATGCCGCGGATGCTTTCCGGCGCTTCCCAGCCCCCCATTTTTATGTTAATTTAAAAAAGCTTCCCCCAAAACCTGGCTGGTTTTGGGAAAGTTTTGTATTTTGTATATAGAGGCCGTTTTACTATGCCGGATTTTAAGGCCGGCTCAATACGCTGTTTTTTGTAGGAGTTACTATGTCGGGCCACAGTAAATGGGCGACTATCAAACACGCAAAGGGCGCCGCGGACGCGAAGCGGGGCCAGATGTTTACCAAGCTGATCAAGGAAATTTCCATCGCCGCCAGGATGGGCGGCGGCAACGCGGAGGGGAATCCGCGGCTGCGGACCGCCATTCTTAAAGCCCGGGGCGCCAACATGCCCAAGGACAACATCGACCGGGCCATTAAGAAGGGGACCGGCGAGCTGGAGGGGGTCAATTACGAGGAACTTACCTACGAAGCCTATGCCCCCGGCGGGGTAGCCGTGTTGATAGAGGTGCTTACCGATAACAAGAACCGGGCCGCCGCGGATGTACGGAATATCCTTACCCGGGCGGGGGGCCAGCTTGCCACCGCCGGTTCCGTATCCCGGCTTTTCAAACGTCAGGGGATCATCACCCTGGACGGGGAAAAGTACACGGAAGATCAGGTAATGGAGGCGGCCATCGAAGGCGGGGCGGAGGATGTGTCCCTTTCCGATGGGATCATCGAGGTTACCACCGCGCCGGAAGATTTTGAGGCGGTCCTTGATACCCTAAACGCCAAGAATTTTGAAACCATGAGCGCCGAGGTGAGCATGGTGGCAGAATCGGAAATTGCCCTGGATAACGAGGGGACTACCAAGGCGGTAAGGCTGATTGACCGCCTGGAAGAAAATGACGATGTTCAGAATGTCTATTCTAACATCGAGATTCCCGAAGGTTTTGAAGCGGAGTAGGGCGGCCCAGCGTATCATTGGGGTAGACCCCGGTCTTGCCTCCACCGGCTGGGGCCTGGTGGAGCGGGCGGGAAACGCCGTCCGCTACCTGGCCCACGGTTGTATCAATACTAAGGCGTCACTCCCCCAGGGGGAACGCCTTTTTTTTATCTATCGGGACTTTTGTAGGATTCTGGAAGAATGGAAACCCCATCTGGCGGCCATCGAAACCCTCTACTTTGGCCGTAACGTAAGCAGCGCCATCCCCGTGGCGGAAGCCCGGGGGGTTGTTCTTATGACTCTTGCCCAGTCCGGCATTAAGGTGGAGGAGTTCAGGCCCAACGCCGTCAAACAGGGAGTCGTGGGTCAAGCTTCGGCGGACAAGAAGCAAGTGCAGCTAATGGTCAAGATCATCCTGGAACTAAAAGAGGAGCCCCATCCCCAGCACGCCGCCGATGCCCTGGCCATGGCCCTCTGCGCCGCCCGCCTTCCCGGCGGCCTCCTGCCCCGGAATTTGTAGGTTTTATGCGCAAAAGGCGGCAAGCCGCCAGTGGGGAGGACCCGGACCCTTTCCGTGACGCACCGGTTTTTCCAGGGGGACCGGCGTTTACTTTTTTTATTTGTTTATGGGCGCATTTTTGCGTGTCCGCAAAAACCGGGCTTTCCGGGGCTCCGTGGAGGCAACTACCGTTGCCCCACTCCGGCCTCCTCGCCCCTCCGGGGCTGCGGTGGCCCCTTCGGGCCCCTCCAATCCCTTGCGCTGCTAAAAAATGGCATCCATGCCATTTTTTAGCTTTACGTTTTTGCTTTGCAAAAACGTATACATTTATCACAGCCAGCATCCATGCCGGCAGGCTGTATATTAACAAATATGGAACCGCATAGCGCCAGTGATTCCCCAGATATGAGCAATGCGGCTTAGCTTTAGCTAAGCCCGCGGCAGGCAAGTGCAGCTTGTTTATTTGACAATGAGGCATGGCTTAGCGCCAGTGATTCCCCAGATATTGAACAAATGCGCCCCAGCTTTAGCTGGGGTAGTGCGCGCAGTGCGGCCGCGGCCCAAACCGAAGGTTTGGGCTGGAACAAAAGCCGTAGAACACGTCTATCACAATCGGCCCCGCGGCGCACCCGCCCGCCTAAAGACGCCCTTGCATTTGGCCGGGATAAATACAGTTGCCCTGCGCCGGGCGGGTGTTACATTTTTTCCTTAACGCCCCTTATCAGGGCAATTACTTCGCCCCCTGCCGGCAGGTTGTATATTAAGCTAACGTGGAACCGCATAGCGCCGGAGGGTAAATGCTGGTGTCATGGGTGGTTTTGTTAATGATAATGGACATAAGCCACCTACGGACTTATAGTGATTATAGGTTGAGTTTGTTCCAAAAGCTGAAATTTTGGGAAAGCCTTTAGGGTATGTTTGAATCATGGAGCCTGATATTATATGCAAGCCTTCCGCTTTTAAGCATGGCGTTATCCAAGCCGATATATATTCAGCTTTTAGTACCGCCGTGTATGATGTCATGTTAAGAGATGACAGAGGCAAACGCTTGCTCATTGGTTTCAGTACCGCGGGGAATCCCCTTGAAATAATATACAATGAACTGGACGATGGCAGGGTAAACGTGTTTCACGCTATGCCATGCCGGAGTAAATATACAGACTATTTGGATAACAGGAGAAATCCATGAAAGAAATGAGCGATGAAGAAGCGGAATATTGGGATGAATACTATACAAAAAATCCGCCGGAAATAGATCCCGATACTAACGGCGGTTTTGCAAAAAAATCATTTAAAATGATTGCCGTTGACCGCCTTTCGGAGAATTATCTTCTGGCAAAGGCAATGGCAACCCACAAAACCCCCACGGAGATTATCGGCGATCTGATTCGAAAAGAGATCGCCGGAACCGCAGAACCTGTTATGGCGGGATTTGATAATTGACATTGCGCTACAAAAGCGCGCGGCCCAAACCTGCGGTTTGGGCTGGAACAAAAGCTGCAAAAACGTATGCGTTTATCACAGCCGGCCCCGCGGCGCGCCCGCCCGCCTAAAGACGGGCTTGCATTTGGCCGGGATAAATACAGTTGCCGTGCGCCGGGCGGGTGTTACATTTTTTCCTTAACACGCCCTTACCAG
>JAIRNB010000161.1 GCA_031258265.1 Treponema sp.
GCATGGCAACATGACCGGAACCGAAATCAAAAGACAGTGAAATGGCAATTTACAACTAAGGATGCCCGCATTAAGCTGCATGGTTTATATCCGGTCATTTAGTCTTTACAAGGTACTAGGATGACATATTTTTTTACCGCATATTAGGACCCCGGACTTATCACCTGGGCGGCGGTATTCCAACCGCCGAAGGAAAATCGGGGAAGGCCCTTCCCCTGGTTCGGGTCGAATTCAACATCGATGATTTTGCTTTCCCCCGGCATCAGGGTAAAATAGTTATCACTGTAAAAGATCGGTAAAATATCCTCCCCGGCATCATCTAAGGCCCGGATGCGGGTTTGTACCGCCGGCGCCGTTCCGGGGTTTTTCACCCTGACGGCATAGCGGCCGTTCCCGGCCCCTGGCTGCGGGTAAACCGCGGTTTCCAGTCCCACCTCCGGCAGGCTGTTCAAGTCCCGGTAATCCTGATACACCGCCCGGTTATGCCAATAGTAGGTATCCCCCAAAACCTTTCCCGCCGAATCCTTCAGGGTCAGCTTAATAAACACCAGATCCGTGGAGGAAGCGGAGAAGTCGGCCTGGGCTACCGGTATCCCATAGGCGTCCGGCTCCAGGGTCCCGGTCTCATAGTCCCGGCTAAACACGGGCTTGCCCCGGAGGTCAAAGATGGTCACCGTCGTTGTCACATCCCGGTAAAGCCGGGGGCTCGCGTTGGAAAGCACGATCCCGTTGTCCCGCGGGTCCCACACGGCATGGGTCGGCTGGCAGCCGGCTTTTGCGCCGAAATAACCGCCGTTGGTATCCAGATACCAGTCGTAGGTCTGCCACATCAGGGAAGGCCAGGAAGACTGGCTCATCCACATCAAAAGCCCGTTGGACCGCCGGGTGGTAAGGGCTTCAAAAAGCCCCCGGTGGTGTTCAAAATTGATAAGCTGGGCCATACGCTGAAAATCCTCCAGGGTATAGGCCTCCCCCGCGTCCTTGACCATCTTCACAATTTTGGCTTTGTAGTCTTGAAAGACCGGATCGTCCGCTTTAGGATTCTGATCCCGCACCGTGTCCACCGGGACCATAAAGGCCCCGTCGATATAATGCTGTAACGTGGACATATAGGTATTCGCCGGTCCGTTCATGTGATAGGTCCAGTCATGGAGGGCCCAGACTTCGCTGATGGGCCACAGGTTTTCCGGTTTGATGAATTTTTTTAAGCTTTCCAGGCTGGGTACATTGGGAATCCCCCGCTCACTCCGCAATACCGGAGAGGTAACATCGTTAAAATACTGCTTTATGCCGTATCCGCCCCCCGGAACGGCCAGGGAATAACCGCCCCCGGAACCCACCGGGGGGCCTGCGGAATTGGAGAAATAAAACCGGGTGCCGTCATAGGCAACGGTTCGCTCCCGCAGCCCCTGATCCAGCGCCTCCGGGGGATTGCTTTCATTCCGCCCGCAATAAACCGCCAGGGCGGCGTGGCCGCGGATCCGTTTTATCTTGTCCACCGCATTGTACAGGAACATGGCGTTATCATTCGGGTTTGGCCCATCCACGGGATTCGCCAGCCAAAAATCATCCCAAATCAAAATACCGTATTTATCACAGGCCTCATAAAAGGCGCGGTGATTGGTCATCCCTACCCAGTTGCGGATCATGGTGAAGTTTTCCTCCGCATGAAGCCGCACTTTATGGTCATACACTTCGGGGGTATCCATCTTTAAGCCGTCGTCCATGCCCCAGTTGCCCCCCTTGGCGACGATCCGGGTACCGTTACAGTAGAGGGTCAGCATATCCCCATCCACGGGATAACCGAACTGCCGTATACCAAACCGGAATCTTTTTTCGTCGCTTTTTTCCCCATCCACCAGTACCTCTGCCTGGGCGGTATAAAGAAATTGGGAACCATAGGTGTTGGGCCACCAAAGCTCCGGCTTATCCAGCAGAATGCCGCCGATCTCCGCCGTTAGCTCCGCCCCCGCTTCCAGGTTCAGGGATTGTTCAAAAAGAATATTTCCCGGCTGAATCCGGCCCCTTATCCGGGCGCTTACCGCGGTATCCCGCGAATTTTTTATCTCCGCCCTAAAACACAGTTCCGCCCGGGACGCATCCAGGGAGTAGGCGCGTACCATGCTCTGCTCCACCTGCTGGGGGCTTTCGGCATAGACCCGGAATTCCCGAATCCGGGTAGGTACGGAAACCCCGTTAACTACCCGGCGGTGGAGGGAAGTAAACCGCAGGTACCGTATCTCCTGGGGTTCAAAAAACGGGAAGGGAACCTTTCCCTGTCCCCACATGGAAAGGTCAACAATGGGAAGGGCCGTTCCGCCCTGGATGCTGTCGGAAATAGCGTGGCCCTCAAATTCCCCGGTCCCGGGGTTGGGGCCGGCCATTAGTTTGCCGAACCACTTGCCGTCCACCTCGCCGCCGGGGCAGGCGTCAAAGTTGCTCCAGGTAAGCCCATCGGCGGAGCTTTCCAGCTTAAACCGCTCCGGGTGCCGGGATTCCAGATCTGCGGCCCGCCCTCCTGCTTCGATGCCCCACACAATGGTAACCGATCCGGCGGTGATAGGCTTGCCAAAATCAAGGGTAAAATCAGCGCCCTCCATATCCCGGGCGATCCATTGGGTGGCGTTATTGCCATCCGTCAAGGGGGCCAATTCCGCCGGGGTATAGTCCTGGCCGGAACTTATTCGGGGCACTTCTTCCCGGGCCAGGTCCCGAACCGAAAGGGCGCTGGTCTTTTCGGCGATCTTCAATTTGGTTTCCATCCAGGGGTCCAGAAGTTCTACCCCGCCGGAATAGCTTATATACACATCCTCGATAATACCGGTATCCCGGCCGCGAATGGTGGGTAGCCAATCCCAGCCCACCGCGGCATGGATCGTCGGATTATCCGCCCCCAGGGCGCCGCCGTTCGGCAGAGGCCCCTCAGCCAAACCCTGGGTGGTAACTGCCCCGGGGGTGTCGTTTTTGTAGATATACACCGCCAGATAATTGGGCTCCCCAAAACGGACCAGGGGGGTAACCTCAAATTTTCCCCGGATAAAGGCCCCTTCAATGGATTTTTTCCCCTCCCCCCGGGGATTCGGCAGGAATCGGCCGTTAAAAAAAACATCCGCCTTCCAGTTAATGGTGTCGAAATTCAGAAAAACTCTTTTCCCTTGCCGTCCGACGGGAATAACAAAATGATTCCGGTACCAAAAATTCGTGGTAAAAAAGGCTTCGGAAATTTGAAACTGCCAATCATCGTAATTCGGATCGGGTATGGCCCCGGCTTTGAGGTAGGATACCAGGATGGTTCCCGGCACTGCCGCAGGAAGCCAGCGGGAATCATCGTAGCCTCCCTGGGACAAAACAAGGCCCCCCTCCGTAACCTCCGAAGCCCGCTGCAACTTCCAGTTTCCCCCCCGCAAGTGTTGGGTTCCGTCCGGTTCCGGGGATGGCGGGCTTTCCGGGGTTCGCACCGCCGAAGAGGCCCCCTGGACCAGAACTTCCCGGATCACGAAGCAGGACCCCGAGGACGTTTCACAAAAAACGCGGATATACCGGGCGTTTATGCCGGATAAGTCGGTTTCCACCGGGGCCATAGCTTTACCGGCGGCGATGACAGCGGTTTCCCAGGATTTACCGTCGGAGGAACTTTCTATCCGGTAACGCAGGGCATAGGGCTCCCCCCAATACACCGTTACCTGGGGAATCGGCGTAGGGACACCCAGATCGATAAACACCCATTCCTCGGCGCCGGTTTTACTGATCCAGGCGCTGTCCACGGTATCCGACAGGGGGCCGATGATACCGTCCGTTACCAGATGGGCGGTGTTATCAAAATTCGCGGCCCCGGAATGCCAGGCAGCCCGCCTGAAAGCCGCATTCCCCGCCATAGAAAGGGTTTCCCTTGATTGTTCCTGCACTTGTCTTCCTCCACAAAACAATAAAAAAAATAATAATAAATCCGAGGATACTTTCAGCTAAAAAGAAGAGAAAGCTCCGTATCATCGCTCTAGCTATTCCTGACGTACCGAAAGGGAGCCACGGGAAGACCCGTGGAATTGTAAAGGCTTATTTCGATATAAGGCTCCCAGGCATAATAGAGCTTTGTGATCCGCCGGGGACAAAATACCCGCAGGGTATTACCCTCAATACGGAAATTCACCGTCAGGGGGCTTCCGTTATCGGCGTAAGCTTCCAGGCCCGTAAGGTTTTCGCCCTTCAGGGAAAGCCCCTCCCCGGCATTTTTAAAAACAATCCGCATCCCATCGGCCTCATCGATAAACTGCTCCGGTTCCGGGGATTCACATAGCAGATTTTCGCCGTAAATCCTGGCCCGGGCAAGTAGGGCAAGCCGTTGGCCTACGGGTCTTTTATGTCTGGGATGAATGTCATGTTCTTCCCCCAGATCAATGATACAACAAAGGTGTACCCCCGGTACGGTCCGGGCGGTCAATGCCTGCTGTGCCCTGATTTCCGGAAAACTGAACCCGTCATCGAACATGGTGATTTTAAACCCGGGAAGTTGGGCCACTAAAAAGGGAAGCTGATCCTGAAAAAGTTCCCGCCAGGACCGGATCATGGCCGTAAGTAATTCCCCGTACATCTGGGGGTAAGCATGATCCGCTTCTCCCTGATACCAGAGTACTCCCCGGACGCTGAGGGGGGCTATTTTTTTGAGCATATATTTCCAAAGCGCCCCAGGCCGGAAGGGGCTCATGGGGCCCACGGGCAGAGGCGGTGGGGGTGGGGGATATTTCTTCCCCTCCTCCATCATTTCCCTGAAAGAAACCTCCCCAAGCATAAATTTTTCGTATGTTTCCTGAAATTCCGGGGGAAAGGGGGGCTCCAGACTTTTCCGGTAATCCTGGGCGTAGGTTTCCAAATTGAGGCTTTCCAGGGACCGCCGGTAATCCTCAAGGTACCGCCGCAGCCGGGGCGTAGAAGCCAACGCTTCCTCAGGCATCCAGCAGGAAGCACTGCTGCCGCCCCAGTTGCAACCTACAATGCCTACAGGAACTCCCAGGGCTTTGCGGAGATCCCCGGCGAAATAGGCCCCCACCGCGGAAAACCAGGGGGCGTTTTCCGGGGAAAAGGTCCGCCAGAACCCCATCCCGGAAAAATCCCCCTCCGCCTCATGCCCTTCATAACTCAGGTGGGGCTGATCAAAAAAACGCAGCAGCCTGTCGTTGGCGGCGGGAAGAATTTCCCTCCGGTCCGCATCATAGCGGAGGGGCCATTCCATGTTCGACTGTCCCCCGGCTATCCAGACCTCCCCCACCGCGGCATTAGCCAGGATAATCTCCTCCCCGGCGGAACAGACCCTGCAGTCGACTTCTTCCACTGCGGAAAGGGGGGGCAGTTCCGCCAGCCAGGAACCGTCTTGGGGTTCCACCAACGCCTCATGCCCGGCCAGGTACACCCTAACCGGGGCCGAAGCCGTTCCCCATAAACGGATTGGTTTATCCCGCTGAAAAACAACGTTATCGGAAAAAACCGGCGCCAAAGTCAAGGTTCTCATAACAAATCCCCCTATGAAACGGGGCCTTTGCGGCATAGGAAATTCCGTAAAGGCCCTTGATAACCCGGAGAATTTTATCCGGGGTTTCAACAAAGCTCATTTCCAGGTTTATTCACAGTGGGGTCTAATACCCCGCCGCTTTGGGCGGGGATGTTCATTTTTCACCCAACACACCCGGGTTAGCCTTTAGGTACGCAGCAAACTGCCGGCGGTATTCGGTCATGTACCTATCCAAGCCCGCCGCCTTAAGCCGGCGTAAGGCTTCAGGATAAGCGGTGTTAAAGTCAACCAAACCATATTTAATAGGATAGAAAGAAGCGATAATTTCGGTTTGGAGGGACGTCAATTCGCTGCCCACCAAGGTGGCGTCAAAAATAAATCCTGCCATGGGGCTGTAAACCCGGTTCGGAGATTCCTTGATAAGCATATCGATAATAGCCTGATCCGTTTCGGTCCCAAAGGTCCAATAGGGAACATAGCCGGTCATCCAGGCTTCAAACTGATAAAGGGGGGTATTGTTCGCGTCGGTGATACTCTCAATGCCGTTCTCCACCGACCGGGTATAATGAACGCCCTCAATCCCGTAATGCCAGAGGTCATAGTTTTCCTGGCTGGCATACAACCAGTTAAGAAATTTCAATCCCGATTCAGGATCTTCGGCGGTGGCGGATACGGCATTCATGTTCTGTCCCAGGGTAAAAATCATATTGGGTTTTTCCGGGAAAAGCCAGATCTGTTCCGCCGTTGCATCGGTAATAATTTCCTGGAGGTTCGGCAGATTCCCCTGTAACTGCAGTTCGCCGGGGAGACTCGCCCCCTGCTCAAATTCGGTAGCCTTGGTATCCGGGGGCAGATTGAGGATGTCCGGGTGGATAAGCCCCATCTGGAACATCTTCCGATACACAGCAGCGTCTTTTTTGAATTCCTCGCTTTCAAAGTAGGAATCCACGGTCCCGTTCTGGCGGGCCAGGATCAACCCCAGGCTGTTTTCCACATAGAAGGGGTAGGTGTCATAAGAGCGATGCAGCCAGTTGGGGGCCCAGGAAAGCTGATGGGGATAATGATAGGCGGTTCGGCCAACGGTCTGACGGATATAATCCTGCATCCGTTTCATTACATTAAGCACTTCGTCCACATTGTGGGTAGGGAATTCCTTCACCCCGATTTTTTCCAGAATATCGGTACGCACATAAAGGTAGCCCAGGTAATAGTCCATGGACCGCCAATAATCGGGTACCGCGTAAGTCTTTCCGCTCACCATCCCCGCCAACCACTGACCACGGTCGAATTTAGACACCAGGTTGGGATACTTGGGCAAATATGCATCCAGGGGGAGCAGGGCGTCCCGGCCGGTCAGGGCGCTGATGTTTTTAATGTCGTTCATCACATGGAGCAGTTCAAAGGGCTCTCCGGTGGACATCATCAAGTTCAGTTTTTGTTCATACTGATCCCAGGGGATGCGGATAACCGAAACTTCAATATCAACCCCGTCGGCCCGCAACTTAGCATTCACCGCCTTAATAGCGGTCTCATAATCCAGCGGCGTGGTTTGGGGAACCACAAAACGCATGGGATGTACCTTGCCTCCGGCGACCTTCTGATCCCCTGAACCGCCAGCAAAAACCACCAATACCGGTAACAGAAGGAACAAAACCAACATAAAATTAAACACACACCTTTTTTTCATCTCTATTCCTCCAAAAAAAACATTAGAAACCCCATAGGGGGAATCTCTCCATCAGCAATAGCCTCCTAACCCTTTATGGCCCCCACGATAATCCCCTTCACAAAATAACGCTGTAAGAAGGGGTATACCAGGATAATAGGCCCCATGGTAATGATGGCGGTGGCCATTTTAAGGCTTTCTTTGGGGGGATTAACTACAACCCCCTGCATCACCCGGCTCATACCGGTAATTTCGGACTGGATATTAAAAAGAAGCATCTGCAAGGGCCAGAGCTTTTGATTGTTGATCAGCATTACCGCGTTAAAGTAGTTGTTCCAATAGCCGATAGCGCAAAAGAGAGACACCGTGGCCAGCACCGGAAGGCAGAGGGGCAGGTAAATGCGGAAGGCGATAAGCACCTCCCCCGCCCCGTCTATCCGGGCGGATTCGTTTAAGGTATCCGGAATGCTTTTTATATAGTTCCGCACCAGGAACATATTAAACGGCGAAAAAAGCATGGAGGGGACAATCAGGGCCCAGATATTATCGTAGGTCCCGATGGCCCGACAGACCATATACCAGGGCACCATCCCCGCGGAAAACACCATGGTAACAAAAAAGTACAGGGCGATGACGTTCCGATAACGGTTAAGCCGGGAAGCCACGGAATAGCCTACACAGTAGGTAATGATAACGTTCAAAAAGGTACCCACCGCAGTAACAAAAACAGTAACCCCGTAACTGCGGGGTACCGAGGAATGGGAGTCGAACATAATCCGATAGGCGTGTAAGGACCATTCAGTGGGAAAAAAACTATAACCGTTAAGGGTGATGGACCGTTCCGATGAAACGGAGGTAATCAGCACCAAAACCAGGGGCAGGATACAAGCAAAGGCGAAAAGGCCAATAATCAGATGGAGAAGAAGCTGTCCCAGGGAAAATTGTTTTTCTACAATCATGGTCTTTCCTTTCCAAGCTTAGAATAAGGCCCCTTCAGGATAGAAGCGCCGGGTCAGCCAATTGGAACCGCAGACCAGGATAAACCCCACAACCGACTGGTACAGCCCAATCGCCATGGACACGCTGGGGTCTCCGGTGATCCTAAAGGTCCTGAACACGTAGGTGTCGATAATCTCCGTTACCGGCATAAGTTGGCCGTTATCCCGGATCAGGGCGTAAAACATCCCAAAGTCACCGGAGAAGATCCGTCCCAGGGACATTAGGGTCATTAGCACCACCGTAGGAAAAAGCAGGGGCAGGGTGATGTAGCGAATCCGGCCCCAACGGGTGGCGCCGTCGATATAGGCGGCCTCGTAAATTTGCTCGTCAATGCCGGTGATGGCGGCTAGGTATATTATAGAAGAATATCCCGCCCCTTTCCAAATGGTCAGGATCATCAAGATTCCGTACCAAAGCCGGGGGGTTGAATAAAACCCGATGGCCTCCCCCCCAAAGGAAATGATCATCCGATTGATAAGGCCGTTTTGGGTATCCAGCAGGCCCTGCACCATGTAACTGATGATGACCCAGGATATAAAAAAGGGGAACAACATAAAGGACTGGGTAACCTTTACAAAACGTTTCGCGCTGGCTTCGTTGATGATAATGGCTAAAAATATGGCGCTTACGGAACTGGCAATAGTAAAAAGAAAGTTAAGTACCACCGTATTCCGGGTCACCGTAAAGGCCCAGGTAGAAGAAAAGAAAAATTCAAAATTCTTTAGCCCCACAAAGGGGCTAAAAATACCGGTACGAAAATTAAAACGCTCAAAGGCGATAACAATATAGGGCAGCGTTATATAACCAAAAAGGAAGGTATATACTATGGCCGGCAGGGCCAAAAGGTACAAAAATTTGTTGATCCAAAGTTCCCTAAAAACGCCGCCCCTCTTTTTCTGAATCATCCTAGGCCCCCTGCTCATAGTTTAACCCGACAGGTTAAACCACCGGCTAAAAAACGGACGGATACTTTCCGTTTCATAAAAAAGCATTAAGGTAAAACCACTTTCAAAACAGTACTTTCCAGGAGGCTTCTATAACGGCACTATAGGTGCCTCCTTGCGAGAAAAGGTATATATTGTTACTTGATTTGCCATAGTGAAACAAACGCTGTATCCATGAGGGGGAAGTAATTCGTTATAATACAAAGAATTATGGAACATTGTTACTACACCCCCCTTCCAAAAAGTTTGCAGTGGATAAGATTAAATCAGTCTAAACCCTATGGCATCCTTATGTCAAGCAGCAATTTAACATTTACCCATCATCTTCATCACCGACGACAAAGAGCATAAAATCATCCCAGCTTTTATGCGGAAATCGTCGAAGCGAAAACCTCAGCCCATTGAAAAACTCTTCCCG
>JAIRNB010000213.1 GCA_031258265.1 Treponema sp.
ATGCTGGGAAAGATTCGGGAATCCATAAACCACGCCAAGGAAAGCGATTTTTATGCCGGGTATTTCCGGGGAATCGGGGCGGAGGATATAAAGAGCCGGGACGATTTTGAAAAACTCCCCTTTACCGGGAAGGAAGAGCTGCGGGACGCCTATCCCCTGGGGCTTCTGGCGGTAGATGATGAAAAGGTGGTGCGGATTCACTCCTCTTCCGGTACGACGGGGACCCCGGTGATCATCCCCTACACCCAAAAGGATGTGAACGATTGGGCCCTGATGTTCAAACGCTGCTACGAGACGGCGGGGGTTACCCCCCGGGACCGGGTGCATATTACCCCCGGCTACGGCCTGTGGACCGCGGGGATTGGTTTTCAACTGGGGGCGGAACTGCTGGGGGCCATGACTATCCCCATGGGGCCGGGGAACACGGACAAGCAGATCAGGATGATGGAGGACCTGAAGTCCACGGTCCTCTGCGCCACATCCTCCTACGCCCTGCTCCTGGCGGAAGAAATAGAGCGGCGCAGGGTAAGGGACAAGATATGCCTGCGAAAGAGCCTTATCGGCTCAGAACGCTGGGGCGAAAAGATGCGGAAGCGTATCGCCGCGGAACTGGGGGTGGAACTTTACGACATCTACGGCCTTACGGAGATCTACGGCCCCGGTATCGGGATTAGCTGTCCCTATGCCTGCGGTATGCATATGTGGACCGACTATCTTTACTATGAGGTTATCGATCCCCACAGCGGCAGGCAGGTAAAGGCCGGGGAAATAGGCGAATTGGTGATTACCACCCTCCACAAGGAGGGGGCCCCCCTGATCCGCTACCGCACCCACGATTTAACCAGGGAAATCCCCGGCGACTGCCCCTGCGGCAGCCCCTACCCCCGGATCGATACCCTTATTGGCCGTTCCGATGACATGGTTAAGGTTAAGGGGACCATGATCTACCCCGGCAGGGTAGACGAATTTCTTTCTTCGATTCCCGATGTCTCCAGCGAATACCAGATCCAAATTGACCACCTCAACGGCAGGGATATCCTCAACCTGCTTTTTGAGACCCCCCTTACCGCCGCGGAGGACCGGAAAAACCTGGAAAAAACCGTGGAAGAAGCCTTTAAGGAGCGGATCGGCATCAGCCCCAAACCCAAGGCCGTAGGCATGGGGGAACTCCCCCGGAGCGAGAAAAAGTCCACCCGGATCTTCGATAACCGCTACTAATTTCTTGGAGATCACTGTAGCATTTCTTAAATATGAATGGTCTTGATCTGCTGATCCTGGCGGTAACTGTCCTGGGCCTTGCCTATGCCCTCTACGGCCGCCGCCTGGCCCGGTCTTGGGGCATAGATCCCGCCAGGAAAACCCCCGCCCGGGAATTTGAAGATGACATGGAATTTGTACCCAGTTCTCCGGCGGTGGTCTTTGGCCACGAATTTGCTTCTATTGCCGGGGCGGGCCCCATCAACGGCCCTATCATCGCCGCCATGTTCGGCTGGGTTCCGGTGTTCCTCTGGCTCCTCTTTGGGGCGGTATTTATCGGCGCGGTCCACGATTTTGCCGCCCTCTACACATCGGTACGGAACGGCGGTAAATCCATTGGCTATATCATCGAAATTTACGCGGGTAAAACCGGAAAGCGGCTTTTCCTCATCTTTGTCTGGTTCTTTTCGATTCTTATTATCGGGGCCTTTGCCGACATTGCGGCCGGTACTTTCGCGGGTTTTGATCCCGGAGGCGGAGGGATCAAAACCAATGCCCAGGTGGCCTCCGCATCCCTATTCTTCACTGCCGCGGCGGTGGGCCTGGGTTTTCTTATCCGTAAGAAAAAAACTTCCGGCCTGGCCAGTGGGATCATCGCGGTGGACCTGCTTATCCTCTGCATTGTCCTGGGGCTTTTTTTCCCCATTTTTCTGCCCAAGGGCCTCTGGCTGGTTTTGGTATTCGGGTATATCTGTACCGCCTCTTTGGTTCCCGTGTGGTCCCTGGGCCAGCCCCGGAACTACCTTAACTCGTTCCTCCTTATTGCCATGATCCTGGCGGCCTTTACCGGCGTGGTCTTCACCAAACCGGAAATTTCTATTCCCCCCTTTTCCGGTTTCGAGGTAAACGGGAATTTGCTGTTCCCCGGCCTCTTTATTACCATTGCCTGCGGGGCCATTTCCGGCTTCCACAGCCTGGTGGCCGCCGGAACCGTGTCAAAGCAGATTGATAATGAAAGCCGCATCCTTCCCATTTCCTATGGGGCCATGCTGCTGGAAACCCTGGTCGCCGTCCTTGCCCTGATTGCCGTAGGTTCCCTGGCCCGGAACGGGGTCCTGCCCCAGGGAACGCCGCCGCTTATTTTTGCCACCGCGGTCTCCGGTTTTCTCCACCAGTTGGGGCTTCCCGGCGAAGTTTCTTTTACGATAGTGTCCCTGGCGGTTTCCTCGTTTGTGTTTACCACCCTGGATACGGTAACGCGGCTGGGCAGGCTTTCTTTCCAGGAACTCTTTGCCCGCGGGGATACCCAAGCCCCCCCTGGTATGCCCGCCAACTCCAAAGACGCCAATCCTGAAAGCGCCGGTTCCGAAAACGCTGGTTCCGAAGATGCCGGCCCTGAAAGCGCCGGTTCCGGCGTGTCCGGGAACAGGGAAAAGCCGGCGCCGGTCCTGCCCGCATTGTCTTCCCCGCCATTCCTGTCCGGGCCGTCTTCCGGGCCGTTCCTGCCGGCGCTGCGGCGGATCATGGGCGCTAAACCCGTATCCGCCTTTTGTACCCTGCTGCCGGCTTACCTTTTGGCGATCCTGGGGTACCGGAATATCTGGGCCCTCTTTGGTACGGCAAACCAGCTTTTGGCGGCCCTTAGCCTTTTGGCCTGCGCCTTGTTCCTCAAACAAAGCCGCCGCGGCATTGCGGCGCTTGCTGTTCCAATCTTTATCATGCTGGCGGTAAGTTATTCTTCCCTTGTCCTGACCGTAGGAACAAAGACCGGCCTCTTAATCCGGGGCGGTTTTGATCCGGGGGCGGATGGGCTTCAGTTGTGTATCGCCCTGGCCCTTTTAATATTGGGCGTACTGGTGGGCTTTTCCTGTCTGGCAAAATTGTTTTCAAAAACCCCAAAAACGGTGAAAGGGACGGCAGAGGAAATTTCATGACTCTGAAAGACCGGCTGTTTCTGATTATCACCAGCGGAAAATACACCGGATTAGGCCAGGAGCAGGGCCTGGACGAAACCATCCGCCTCATAGTCCTGAACATCATCTATAGTTTTGCTTCGGTGGTTATCCTCTCCTTGGGCGTTGCGGATATGCGGAATTCCCTCGTCGAACAGGGACTGCTTCAACTGATCACCGGTTTCCTCCTGGCCAGCAACCTTTTACTCCTGTGGACCGAACTTCCCTTCATTGCCGGGGGCTTTATCCTTACCGCCATCTACGGGGTCTTCTGCGCCCTTATGCTGTTCTTAAAAAACAGCCTCCATGGTTTTTCGATTGCCTGGGCTGTCTCTTACCCGGTAATGTCGATCTTTACCCTTGGCCTGCCCCTGGGCCTTGTCCCCTCGGCGGTCCTCTTCACCCTCATCGTAATGGGGATGGCGATTCCCGGCCTTGCCCACTATTCCTCCTATACCGCCCCGGAGGGAATACTTATCTGCGGGCTTTACCTTTTTATTGCTGTTCTTACCGCCGTATACGAATACGCCCGTTCTATCAAGGATCGCTGGCTTACCCGCCAGGACAATTATATAAACATGGTTTTTAACAACAGCCAGGACATCATCCTCCTTTTTGACAGGGAAGGCCGCCTTGCCTACTCCGCCGGGATATTTCTTAAACGCTTTAACATTCCCGGTATCGGGGCCATACAAAAACGGCCCTACGATGATATTTTTGGCCGTTTTACCGGGGATAAAAAACTCAGATGGATCAGGGCCGTCTTTACCCAGACGGAAAAAAGTCCCCTGGTCTACGAGGATGTAATTGATTTGGGGGACGGCAATCCCCGGCATTACCAGATTCACCTTACCCCCATGTACGACGGCGGCGGACTTTTCCAGGGGGCCTTCGCCATCTTCCAGGATATGACGGAAATTCTCGCGGCAAAGGAAAGGGCGGAACAGGCGAGCATCGCCAAATCAAATTTCCTTGCCACCATGTCCCACGAGATCCGTACCCCCATAAATGCCATCATCGGCATGACCAACATCGGCAAGGCCGCGGAGGAACTGGGAAAAAAGAATTACTGTTTTGACAGAATCGAAGGGGCTTCCACCCAGCTTCTGGGGGTTATCAACGATATTCTTGATATATCCAAAATCGAGGCGGACAAACTGGAACTGTCCTATACGGAATTTGATCTTGAAAAGATGATCAACCGGATTCTTAACGTCCTTGATCTGCGGATCACCGAAAAAAGGCAGCGCCTTACGGTCGATTTAGCCGGGCAGCTCCCCCGGAAAATTATCTGCGATGAACAGCGGCTTTCCCAGGTGATCAGCAACCTTATGACCAACGCGATAAAGTTCACCCCCGATGAAGGCTCCCTCAGCTTAAGCGTCCGTTCCCTTCCCCTGGGGGAGGGAAAGCCGGAGAATTTCCCCGCCCCGGAAGGCTGCATCCTAGAAATCTCCGTCAGCGACACGGGGATCGGCATATCCAAAGAACAGCAGGGCAGGCTTTTTCAGTCCTTCGCCCAGGTGGATTCCAGCATCTCCCGCCGCTTCGGGGGAACGGGGCTGGGGCTGGCGATCAGCAAACGGATTGTGGAGATGATGAACGGGGAGATCCGCATTGAAAGCCAACTGGGAAAGGGTTCTTCGTTTATCTTTACCATCCGGGTGGGACTTTCTCCGCAGGAATTTACCCGGCAGGATACCCAGGAAACGGAGAAGAAGGCTAAAGAAGAGCCCAACGGAAAGAAAGGCTATGCGGGCCGCCGAATCCTTCTGGCGGAGGATGTGGAAATAAACCGGGAAATCGTAATTTCCATTCTGGAACCCCTGGGGCTGCGGATCGATGAAGCGGAAAACGGCCGGGAGGCTTATGAAAAATTCTCCGCGGACCCCGCCGCCTACGATCTAATTTTTATGGACATTCACATGCCGGAGGTGGACGGTTACGAGGCGACCCGCCTAATCCGCGCCAGGGAAGAGGAATTCCGTTCCGGCCCGCCGGATTTAGCGGCGGAGCATATTAAAAAATTCCCCCAGGGGGTGCCCATCATCGCCATGACCGCCAACGTCTTCAAGGCGGATATTGAACGCTGCCTTGAGGCGGGAATGAACGGCCACCTGGGGAAACCCCTGGATTTCGATGAACTGCTGCTTACACTACGGGAACACATGGTCCCCTGAGCCGGTCCGGGACCGGCGGCTCAAATAAAATACATAAAAGATTCATCGGGATCGCTGATGCAGACTATTTCGGAAAGGGATTTTTTATCAATTACCCGGGCGATCCCCTCGTTCATCCGGTCAAATACGGCGGTTCTGATGCAGCGCTGGAAGGAGGTTTCAGGGCTGTGGGGAATGGGGGGGTCCACCACCAGCATGTCCCCCTCCAGCACCCGCAGCACATCCCCCAGGATAATGTCCTGGGCCGGCCGGGAAAGAACATAGCCGCCGGATGCCCCCTTAACGGATCTGATAAACCCGGAACGCCGCAGTATTATTGCCACCTGTTCCAGATAGCGGATCGATATACCCTTCCGTTCCGCCACCACCGCCAAAGGGATATGGGGTTCCCCCGCATGTTCCGCCAAATCAATAAGAAGCCTTATTCCATAACGGCCGCGGCTGGAAATTTTCATATCGTATACTCTATTTGATCCATGGTTTTGTAGGAATGGGTCAGATCCTTTAGGGTAACGGAATCCGCGCAGCCGGCAATCTCATTGTAAAGGTCCACCCATGTCTGCCTGGATTTACAGTCCTTGCGGATAGGGCAGGTAGTAACGCTGATACATTCCACCGGCTCCAGCGAACCTTCCACGGTCCGCAGAATATCTCCCACGGTTATCCGGTCGTAATCCCTTCCCAGCACATAGCCCCCCTGGGGCCCCCGGATACCCTGTACAATCCCCGCCTTTCGGAGGGCGATAAACAACTGTTCCAGGTAGCCGTCGGAAATACCGGTACTCTCCGCGATGGACCGGGTACTCGCGTATTCCCCATCCGGCAAAAGGGCCATGTAGAGAAGAGCTTCCAGGGAATAACGCCCCCTGGTAGAGATTCTCATAACTCAACAACCTCGCTTACACCGCCCAAAGGCGGCATCCAGATCGGCAATTAAATCGTCCGGATCTTCAATTCCCGCCGACAACCGCATAAGCCGCTCATTCACCCCCGCGGAAAGCCTCATCGCCTCCGGTATGGCCGAATGGGTCTGTACCAGGGGATAGGTGATAAGGGATTCCACGCCCCCCAAGCTCTCCGCAAAGAGAATCAGGGAAACGCTCCGCAAAATTACCGGCACATCGGCGGAATCCTTCAGGTAAAAAGAAACCATTCCCCCATGCCCCCGCGCCTGGGAAGAAGAAAGGGCAAACTGGGGGTGGTCCTCAAAACCCGTGTAGAAAACCTTTTCCACCCGCCCATTGCCCCGCAGCCATTCGGCGATCCTCCGGCCGTTTTGCCCGTGCCGTTCCATCCGCAGGGCCAGAGTCTTGATCCCCCGCAGGGTAAGCCAACTGTCAAAGGGGCCAAGACAGGCCCCCTCGCTCTTTTGAATGTTCCGCAGCGGCTCCTCCAGATCGTCCCGGGAATGAACCAAAAAGCCGGAGAGGGTATCGTTATGCCCCCCCAGGTACTTTGTTCCGCTGTGGACCACCAGATCCGCCCCCAGGGCCAGGGGATTCTGAAAATAGGGGGAAAGGAAGGTGTTGTCCACCGCCAGAATCCCCCGGTTTTTGTGGATAAGCTCCGCGCAAAGACGAATATCCGTCACCTTCATCATAGGGTTCGACGGAGTCTCAACAAAAACAGCCCTGGTATTATCCCCCATACCGGCCCGCAGTTTATCCGCATCGCTGGTATCCACCCAGGAAAAAGAAAAACCGTAATGCCGGTAAAAATCGTTGAAAAGCCGGTAAGTCCCGCCGTAGAGATCCTCGGAAACCAGAATATGATCCCCCGGCTTAAAAAGTTTGATAAAGGCCGAAATAGCCCCCATGCCGCTGCCAAAGGCAAGACCATAACTGGCCCCTTCCAGACGGGCCACGGTGTTTTCCAGCTCCAGCCTGGTAGGGTTAGTCCCGCGGCTGTAATCAAAGCCCGTACTTTCCCCCAAACCGGGATGCCTAAAAGTAGAACTCTGGTAAATAGGAACGCTTACCGCCCCGGTAAGACCCTCAAAAAGAGTCCCCCCGTGTACCGCCAGGGTATCCCGCGCAAAATTCTCCGGGGAAAACCCCTTCCGCGGCGGCCCGCGACATTCATCCTCATCAGCCAGCCTCGTCCGGCCACTCAAATCCATGAAAACTCCCAATTTATCCTAGCTAAATTGTAGGGTATAGGATAGGGAAGCTTTTGGCAAGGCAAAAACATGCGGGATATAAAGGGGGGAAGCCTCCCCCCTGTCTCCAGCCCGCTTCGCGGTCTTCCGCCACCCCCCTCTGCGGGGCAGGATCAACCGCTTTCCGCCCCGCAACGCCCCACCTGGCAGCTTGTTGCCGGATTTTCAGGACAAGGGGGACGCTTTGGGACCGGGCAGTCCAAAAGGCAGAACCCAGGAAAGGACCCGCCTTCCCAGGGGCACGGCCCGCCGGTAAAGGACGTTGAAGCGGGGCCAAAGGGCCTTTATCCCCGCCAGGTCCTCCGCCGTAAAGTCCGGGGCGAAGCGGGCCATGGCCTGCTCCTGGTAGAACCGGTAAAACACCCCGGCGCTTGTCCCGTCCCGCGGCCCCGGAAGCTCCCCGGCCTCAGCGCCGGCGGCTTTAAGAAAAAGCCGGTCGATTGCCCCGGCCCATTCCCCCTCCGCCATGCCGGCGGGCCGGCGGAACCCCGCCAGGCGGAGCAGGTAAAGCGCCCGGCCCCAAAGACGGCGGGCCTTTTTCCGCCGGTCCCGGGTTAAGCAGTAGGCAAAAAACGGCCCCAGGCGGAGGACAAGGCAGCCCAGGACAAGGACGCAGATCAGGGCCGCCGGCCAGTATTTCCTCACCGTTTCCGAAACCCCGGAGGAAACCGCCGGCAGCTCCTCCGCGCCGCTCCCTTCCCTGGGCTGCAGGGCGCCCCGCTTACCGAAAATTTCCCGCATCAATTTTTCAAAAAGCTCCTGGGGTACTCCGGCGGAGATACGGAATTCCTCCTCCTCCGCTAAATTTTCCGTGGTAGGATCGTATTCGATCCAGCCGTAGCCGGGAAACCAGACCTCCACCCAGGAATGGGCCATGTCGGAACGGATGGGGTAGTAGTCAAAGGTATTGGTGGAGGGGTCCAAAAAGAAACCGGCCCCAATCCGGGCAGGGATGCCGAGGGAGCGGAGGAGCAGGGCGCAGGAGAAGGCAAAATAGGAACAGTACCCTTTTTTTGAGGTAAAGAGAAAATGCCCAAGCTGATCCCCGTCTACGGCGATCCCCGCCCGCAGGCTGTAACGGTAATCCCCAAATTTAAGCCACTCGTAGATTCCCTGGACCTTCTCCCAGTAACCGCCGAGTCCCCGGGTAATTTCCTCCGCGTATTCCAGAAGCCGGGGATCGCCGCCGTAATCGGTGTAAAGGGAATATTCGGCCTCGCTTAGTTCCAGTTTATCCGCCGAAGGGGGCCAGAGTTCCAGGTCTATAAGCTCAATGGGAATAACATCGCTGGTAAGGCTGCGGACCGCATAAACAGAACTAAAGGAGGAGGCGTCCCAATTCCGGTAGGGAATCACCTCTACCGGCTGGTTCATGCCGATAAATGCCTGGGAATCAAAATTCACCAGGTAGTATTCCTGATTGGTAAGCCTTGTGGCCTGTAGTTTTTCTGTTTTATCCTTGCCGGGCAGGATCACGGGCCGGTCCGGCAGGCGCTGGGGATGATCCTGTTCATCGTATTTATCAAGGCGGAAAAAACCCAGCTCCCTGCTGTAGCCGGAGAGGACATAGCGGCGGAGGAGGATATGGTAATCGTCGGGATCTTTTTTGACGATCAGGGCCAGATCATCGTTCATGCTGATCTGGCTTTCCAGTTTAAGAACCTTTGAAAAATCAAAACTGAACAGTTGGGGTTCCAGGAGGCCGCCCCCCTGTTCCACCGCTTTTTCCTGGGAAGGCCGGATAAAGAGGGAAGCCCCCAGGGCCGCCAAGAAAAACAGCGTTACTGTTGCCCCTATCCGCTCTCCCCGGCGGCGGCCCAGTTCCGCCGGCATGGAATAGATCAGGGCCGCCAGTTCCAAAAAACCCGCCAACCCAAAGACGGAGATCATCAGCACCGGCCAGCGGTAGAATTCAATGCTCCGGGTACGGGCAAAGCTGTAAACCAGAAGGAGAATAAAAAGATCGATTCCCCCGGAGGCCCTTAGAAATTTTCGGGAACGGATGGAAAAATACGCGCTGTAAACGGCCCAGTAATAGGGGGCCAGAAAAACAAAGGCGTTACGGTCGTAATCCAGGAGCAAGGCGTCCAGTTCCGCCGCCATTCCCCCTCCCCGCGGACCAAAGGTAAAAAGCCGGGGAAGGCTGATGAGGAGCCGCAGGACCAGGGGCAGAAGGGCCAGGGTAAACAGGTCCCCGGCTAAACGCCGCTTGTTCCGCCCCTCGGGGGCGGCCCTGGATTTTCCTCCCAAAAGAACGGCGGGGACCAGGAAAGCCGCCAGCAGGGCCGCGGCGAATACCCCCCTGTCCGCCAGGTCCCCGGCCAGGAGCCCTAATTGACCCAGGATAAGAAAGAGGGCCCCGGAACGGAGGATAAGGGCGGCTTTCATAACGATTCACCCCCCTCCCGGCCGGGCCGGAGAGCCATGGCGAAGGCCCGGACCCCGCCCCTGGAACCGTAAAGGCGGGCGCAGCTTTCCGCGGTTTCCCGCAGCGGGGAAGCCCCCGTATGGACAAAGATGATGTCGCAGGGAAAGGCGGGGCGGGAAAGAAAACGGTCCAGGGCGCTGGAGCCCCTGATCCCCCCGCCAATGCTGGTCCGGGGCAGGGCCAGGATACAGGTCCCCCGTTCCGCAACGGGGAGTTCCGGCGGGGATGCCGGTCCGCCGGAAACTCCCCTCCGATCCCCCCTCCGGTAGAGCAGCGTCCAGGACCGGGGGAGTTTTTCCCCGCCGGGCAGAGGAAGGGCGGCGGGCCAGGCCAGGGCCTGGGCAAGTTCCGCGGCGTCCCCGCCGTAAAGGGGGCCCCCGGTATAACCGGCGAGGATATCCATGCCCCGGCCGCTTAGGTCCAGGCATATAGCCAAAACCTGGGCGCAGAGCAGGTCCACCCCCTCCCGGGCGGCCTGGGGGCTGTAGAGGCGGGGGTCCGCCTCCGTATCCGCCAGGATGAGGAGCTGGGAACGGGGCGGCGGTTCGGTCTCCCCCTCCCGGACAAAAAGGGAATTGGCGGGGCCGTGGCTGTAGAGTTTCCAGTTGATCCGCCGGGGATCATCCCCGGGGATATAGGGCCGGTGATCGATAAGGTCGTCGGTCCGGCGGTAATGGGGGCCGCTGCGCTGCTCCCGGCCCCCGGTCCGGGGATTCAGGGCCAGGGCTTCTTCCGCGGGCTGGGGGCCGGCCAGGACCCGGGCTTCATCTTCCGGGGGCAGGGGCCAGGAAAAGCTGAAAAACCCAAAGGCGTCAAGGACCGCCAGCTCGTCTCCCCCGGAATAATAGGCCCCCCGCAGGGGAAAGACCAGGGCCCCGGCCCCTTTGAGGGGGGCGGGATCAAAAACATGCTCAAGCCGGCGGCCGTCCCTGGTTTCCAGACGGAGCCGGCAGCGGATCAGGAGTCCGGGGATTCTGAAAAACCGGCCCTCCTGCCGGACTATTTCCACCGTCCCGCCGGCGGCGATGGAACGGGGAGCAAGCTGTATCCGGAGACGGCGGGCCCCCCGCCGGTGGATCAGGGCGGTGGCGGCGCCCAGGATAAGGCAGTAAGCCCAAACTACCAGGAGGATCGCCCCCAAAAGGCTCAGGGCCAGTTCCTGCCGCAGATTTCCCGCAAAAAAGGCCGCGGCAATGATAAGGAGGAAGGAAAAACCACAGGGGCTTATCCTGAACCTGGGCAGCAGGCCCTGAGCGGACAAGGCAAAGCGGGCCCTGCCCGCTTTGTTCAGGGCCTGGCCAGAGGGGGGTAGCGGAGAAGACGGCGGCGCAGACGCCGGCTTCGCAGCGAGGGGGGAGGCTTCCCCCCCCATGATCTCCCCGTTAAACGGTTTTGATTCCCTCAAGTCGGGCAAGGCAGATCTCCCGGATAAGTTTAGCCGCCTGGCCCCGGGGGTCCCGCAGCCTAAGCCGGTGGGCCAGTACGGGGGCGGCAAGGACGCTTAGATCCTCGTCGGTGACATAGGCCCTTCCCCGCACCAGGGCCAGGGCGCGGGCGGCTTCCAGCAGGTGCAGACCGGCCCGGGGGCTGGCCCCCAGGATAAAAGCCCGGTGGATGCGGGTGTCCCGGACCATATCGGCGACGGCCTCTTTTAAGGCGGGATGGCAAAAAACCTTCGCCGCGGCTTCCCGGGCGGCCATAAATTCCCCCGGCGTACAGACGCTTTCCAGGCGGGCCAGGGCCTTTTCCGCGGGATTATCATCGAGGATGGATATTTCCGCTTCCCGGCTGGGGTAGCCCAGGGAGAGGCGCATCATAAAACGGTCAAGCTGAGCCGCGGGCAGGGGGAAGGTCCCCTCGCTTTCGATGGGGTTTTCCGTGGCGATCACGAAAAAGGGTTCCGGCGGCCGGTGGGTAACGGCCCCAATGGTCACCTGGCGCTCGGCCATTACCTCCAGCAGGGCGGACTGTACCGTGGGGGTGGTCCGGTTGATCTCGTCGGCCAGCACGATATTCGCCAGCACCGGGCCGGGGATAAAGCGGAAGCGCCGGGTCTTTGGATCAAACACGTCTACCCCGGTGATGTCATAGGGGAGCAGGTCCGGGGTAAACTGGATACGTTTAAAAATAAGCCCCTTCCTGCCGCCGCCGATAAGTTTTGCGAAGGTCTTGGCCACCGTGGTTTTTCCCAGGCCGGGGTTGTCTTCTATGAGTACATGGCCTTCCGCCAGGATTGCGGCGCTAAGGAATTCTAAAAACTCCCGTTTCCCCCGGATGATCCGGGAGGCCCCTTCCACCAGGGCCGCCGCCGTTGCCATGGGGGCGGGCAGGGGGGATACTCCGGCGGCCTCCCTGGCCGGGGGAGAGGGCAAATCCGGGGCTTTGACTTCTAACATGGGGGGAGCATAGCACGGATGGGGCCTGGGAAGGGAGTGGTTTCCCCTGGTAATTCCTGATTACGCGGAAAGGCGGCCCGTATCTATATTACGGACAGACTCTAAACAGCCTGCCCCTGCGACGGGCCGGAACAGAAAAAGCCGTTCAGGGTAGCCGCTTGACCAGGCCATTTGGTTCCACCGCCCGCTGATGCCGGGAGAATAATTCTACTGTTCCTTTTCCCGGTTAAAACCCTGGGCAAACAGGTAGATCATGTTGTCCATGTGTTTTTTCGATGTGATGCCGTAGGAATCCAGGACGGCCACATCCAACTGATCGTAGGTGACATTTCCCCCTTCGTATTCGCAGAACATATTGGCCAAATACACCGCCTGGACCAGATCCCGGTATTCGGGGGCCGCGGATTCCGGGTCGTGGTGATAACGGATAGCCATGACCAGGGGTTCGGGGAAATTCCACTTCTCCGCTATAAGGGCGCCTATTTCCGCGTGGTTAAGGCCGGCGGCCAGGTCTTCAAAGGTGGACAGGGGAAGGCCCTTTTCCTGGCAGAAGCTGCGGATATTTTTCAACAAATCGGGGTGAACATTGGAAAAAACAATCTTCCCCATGTCATGAAGGATACCGCTGACGTAAATATCATCCAGCAGATTCTTTTCCCTCTTAAAATTCCTAACCATGTTGTAGGCGTAAAAAGCCACTTTGTAGGAATGTTCCCACAGGGCCTTTTTGCTCGCCGTGTCGTCCCCCAGGATCTTCTGGGTCCCGTAGGAGTAGAGGAGATTCTTGATACCCCTGATGCCCACCATTTTTACCGCCTCCGCAATGGTATCCACCTTTTTTGCCAGCATGTACTGGGCGGAATTGACGATCTTGAGGAGATCCGCGGTCATGGCCGGGTCCTGGGAGATATGCCGGGCGATAACCCCCATTTCCGACCGGGGATCGTTGATCATCTTCTGGATGGTCAGGATATTCTCCGGGAACTGGGGCAGGGAGTTCACCTGGTCTACCACGGTCTTGGACAGGAGGGAGAGGTTCTCCACATGGGTCTTGTCCAGGGGGACGATAAGCCGGGCGATGGTCTCCTTTCCCGAGGAAAGTATGTCAAAACAATCTTCGTCCAGGCCCATTTTCTTGAGCATCAGGACCAGAATCACCAGCCCCAGGCCCGCGCCCTCCGAATTGTCCAGCACCTGGGCCAGGGCGTCTTCCAGGGAATTGTACTGCCGGGACCGGGCCAGCTTGTCGTGGATTCGGATAAGTTCCGTCTTGGTAACGGCCACGTTGTTGCGAACCTCGATGTAGATGATATTCTTCCGGATCTGGAGGATTAGCTTGACGTAAAGGCCCTTTTCCTTCTGCAGCTTAAGGTAATAGGCAATGTTGGAAAGGGTGGTCTCCTTAAAGGTAGCCATTCCCTCTTTGTATTGGGCGGGGTTAGTCAGGTCCAGGCCCTTTTCCATGAAGTAGATCCGCTTGGTATTGGCTTTTTTCGCGTTGACCGCCAGTTCCTGAACGCAGTAAACGATATAATCTTTCAGCTTGTCCTGGTGGGCTTCCCGCAAAAAGACAGTCAACACCTGTTCAATGTAAATTTCTATCTCGTGGGGCAGGGTAAAAGTGGTAATGGTAAGGGGAACCCCCGCCTGTACCGCCTTTTTTACCTTTGACTCGTCAACAATCAGCTCCCGGGCTGCCACTATGCGCCTTCCTTTTCGGATTTTCCAAAAGCCCTGTTACTATAGACCAAATACCGAGTTAATGCTTGGCGCATCGCCCCTATACGGCCTCCCCCGTATAAGCGGTCCCTGGCTATCCGCCCCTGTCCCTTGCGCGGCTCAACACGCTTCATGCTGAACTTACGGGGTTTCGTTCCACAGAAACTCCGGGGGATAAAACCACGGGGCCACTCGAAGTTCAGCCTACTAACTAGAATAAGAGTATAGCCGGAAAACCACAGGGGATCAATGTCGTTTTGTGCCGCGGAGGCCCCAGGGCGCCGGCGCTTACTCCTACGATGGGCCATTGCGCCCCGGCTAAAGCCCCGGCCCTTGCATGCTTCCCCGTTCACCTGTACCGTTCCCCTATAAGGGGGATCCTTCCCATCACTTCTAAAAATACTAGCCCACGGCAAAAACCTATCACCTGGCATACCGCTTTCCGGGACGGTATACAGCTTACCTTCTTCCCCTACCGCCACCTCCTGCAGTTCGTTTTCGAATACCCCCTGAACACCGAACCCCTGCGCATTGACGCGGTTATCATCAAAAAACAGCCGGGCGCGGTAATCGAAAATCCCCTGGGGGCGCTGTTCCGTAACGTGAACATCATCGAATACAAAAGTCCGGGGGATTATCTGTCGGTGGAAGATTACCACAAGACGGGGGCATACGCCCGGCTGTACAGCGTGTTGAACCGGGTAGAGAGCGGGGATATGACCATAAGTTTTGTGGGGGAGGGGTATCCGCGGAAGATGTTGAATTATGTGAAGGGAAAGTATGGATATAAGGTGGAGGAGAGGGGGGCGGGGATCTACTATGTGGAGGGAGACATCTGCGGGGTACAGGTGATAGAGACGAAGAGGCTTGGGGGAGGAGGGGAATGGCTGAGGGATTTGAGGGGAGGGTTGAAGGGGGAGGAACTAAGGGGGATAATGGAGAGGTGGAGGGGGATGCCTGCGGGGACGCCGTTAGGGGCGTATATACCGGTGGTATTACGGGCGAATGGGGTGGTACTAGAGGAGATGGTGGAGATGCCGAATATAACATTTGAGGAAGTGCTGGAGAGGCATGGATTTACAACGAAATGGAAAGAAGAAGGCCGGTAAGAAGGCCGGGAGGAGGGTTTGGAAGAAGGCCGGGAAGAGGCGGTAAAGAGACTGCAAAAACACGGCATGGACCCTGTGGAGATAGCCGAGGCCCTGGAACTGCCCTTAAATACGGTCTTTAAGTATCTGAATACCGAATAAAGAATCCCACCGCGGCGCACAGGGGCGGAGGATCTTCGATTAGGACAAAAAAATCCCACGGACTTTTAGGGCGGGGCTTTAGACCCCGCCGTGAATATTTATAGACGAAGGACTATGCGGGAAATATGGATTCCGGAGCTTCTGGCTTCGTTTTTTACGCTGATCTTTTTGATCCGCCCCCTGTTCAAGGGTCTGTGGCCCCTGGACGGTATTGCCTGGTTCCCCATCCTCTCCCTGGGGGTGGCCGTCACCCTGGTTCCCGCCTATGGTTTTAGGCCCGAGTACCTTCCCTCCCTGGTATACCAGGCTGTCATAGCCCTGATAAGCGTTAAGCCTCTCCTGGCGGGGACCCGCCGGGGCCTCCACCGGCGAAGCGCCCCCTTTACCTTTCTGACTATTACCGCTTTGGTCCTTTTTACCGGCATAGCCCTGTGGTTTGCCCCCCGGGATCTTTTCCCGGCGGAAGCGCGGCTGGTCCGGGAAAGGGACTATAGCCTGTGGATCTTCGATGCCCGCCGTCCGTCCGGGGACCTGATCTTCCTGGTTCCCCCGGAATTCGGCGGAATACGGGCGCTGGACAGCGTTTGTACGGCCCTGGCGGAGCGGGGCTTTACGGTGATCGCCTATACCCGCTCCGGCCTCCGTTCCCCCGGAGAAATGATCCGCCTCTGGTCCAGTTTCCGCCGGGGGACCGTCCTGAAAAAGGCCAACGAAAGGGGCCGGGTCCTGGAGGAAAAGAAGCGGCGGGAGATCGAATTTATCCTTCCCCATGTCCGGGAAAACCTGGGAACCCTGGCCCCCGCCGCGCAGGACGGCGCTGTTTTCCTTGCCGGCTGGGGTTCCGGGGGTTCGGCGCTGTACTACCTCGCATCAGAGCAGATCGCGCCGCCGGGCCGCCTTTTTATTCCGGGCCGCGCCGGGGCCGGAAAAATGTTTGACGGGGTCCGGGGCCTTGTGACGGTGGAAAGCCGTCTCTGGTCCGCTTGGGAACCGGAGCCCCCGCCGGCCGCTGAAGCGGCCCCGGACCAAAACCCCCTGCGGCGGGCGCTGTGGCTTGCGGGACGCTGGTTCGCCCGGTTCCGGCCGGAGAAAATCAGAGGCCCCGGCGAAGTACGGCCGCCGGCGATTCCCCTGCTCTGCCTGGTCTCCGGCCGGGCCTTTGCCAGTGAAGCGGCCCGGCGGGATTACGCCGCCCTCCTCGCCGGACTGCGGAATTCCCCGGGTCCCGCGGCCCTGGCCGCCCTGAAAGGGGCCGGCCCCCTGGATTACAGTGATTTCCCCGCGGACTATCCCCTGTACAGCGCCCTGTTTCCCGGCGGGGAAAAGAAGTTTGATGGATTTTCCGCCGGTGATACGGCGGCCCTTATTGCCCGCTTCTGTGAGCTGGCGGCGGGGGCCAAAACGGAAAATGAAACGGAAAATGGGGCGGAAGCCGGCGGCGATATGGCCGGGGAATCTCCGGGGGAACTGTCCCGCGGGGCCCTGTATCTGGAAACCCGGTATTGGAATTTGGGGGATCTCCGTTTATACTAAGCTGGTGACAGTCCAATTTACCACCCGGACCCTGGATAAGTACTTCAGGAGCCTTTTGGATATTGAAGGATTCGGCGGCATAGATAATTCCATGAACGGCCTCCAGGTTGATAACGACGGGTCGGAGATTGGGAAGATCGCCTTTGCGGTGGACGCAAGCCTGGAATCCTTTAAGGAGGCCGCTTCCCGGGGCGCGGGACTGCTCTTTGTACACCACGGCCTTTTTTGGGGCGCCCCCCTTGGACTCCTGGGAAATCACCGCCGCCGCCTAAAATACCTCTTGGATCGTAACATTGCCCTCTACGCGGTTCACCTCCCCCTGGATCAGCACCCCCAACTGGGGAATAACGCCGCCCTGGCGGAGCTTTTAGGGCTTAAAGAAATAGAACCCTTCGGCCTGTACCATGGCCGTAAAATAGGGTATAAGGGGGTTCTTGATCCTCCCCTTTCCATAGGGGAAGCGGTAAAGCGGATAAGTTTTATGGATAGACCGGCCCTTGGGGTATTCCCCTTTGGGGCGGATCTGAACAGGACCTGCGCGGTGATCTCCGGGGGCGCCCCCATGGAGGCGCTGCAGGCCATTGAGGAAGGGCTCGATCTTTACATTACGGGGGAGCCAGGCCATTCCGTTTACCAGGAAGCCCAGGAAGCGGGCTTAAACATGATCGCCGGGGGCCACTACTCCACCGAAGTCTGGGGGGTCCGCCGGGTAATGGAACGCTGTATGACAGAGCTGCCGGTGGAGGGAGAATTTCTTGATATTCCCACCGGTTTATAACGGTTCGAAAACGGTTCAAAAAATGGAGCGCCAGTGAACGAAAGTACCGGCAGCAAACTGCTGCCTTTCAGCCTAACCGCCCTGATTCTTTTGCTTGACCAGGGAACAAAATTCTATATCGCCAGCAACTGGCCCCTCCAGGGCAGCCTAATCAAGGATGTATTTAACAACGATTTATTGTATATCCTCCATGTCCGGAACAAGGCCATCGCCTTTAGCCTGGGACATAACCTGCCCGAAAGCCTGCGGCCCCTGCTGTTCATCGTTATCCCCATCCTGGTCCTGGGCTTTCTTGTCTGGTTCTACTTCAGTTCCCAGGATTTTTCCCGGTTCCAGCGCTGGGCCTTCGCGGGGATCATCGGCGGGGGACTGGGCAACATTATTGACCGGATCTTCCGGCCCGACGGAGTAGTGGATTTTATCAGCATAAGGATCTTCGGAATCTTCGGGATGGAAAGATGGCCCACGTTCAATGTTGCCGATTCCAGCGTAGTAATCTGCTGTTTCCTTTTTTTAATCGGCATCCTGAGAAGTTCCAAAAAACCCGAAGGCCCGGTGGAAACTTAAATCTGCGGCCCGCCGCCTTTTACAGGAGTGATTATGAATAAGCGAACCAATACCCTGCTCTTTATCCTCGGCGCCACCGTGTTCAATGTACTGCTCTATATCGTAGTCTTTCTGCTGCTAATGCTGCTTTATTCAAGGATCATCGGTTCCCTGCCGGAGTCCGCCCAGCAGTGGGGCCTCATCATCATACTAATACTCCCCATCGCCATAAGCTTTGTGCTGTACCGCTTCCTCCTCAAACTGCTGCTCAAGAAAGTTGACGTGGACAAATATTTCTCTCCCCTCTTTGGAGGCCGCCGTCCCCCCCCACGGAAAGATTCCTAATACACGATCAGCATTATAGCTGTGAATGTTTTCTTGGAAATCTGGGCGCATCCCCGGCTGCGGCACACCGCTCAGGCTTGCGCC
>JAIRNB010000215.1 GCA_031258265.1 Treponema sp.
GCGCCTGTGGCGCCCTATATGCAAAAAATCACGATTATTGGGCAGCTGTGCAAACCTGTGGTTTGCTTGGAGTTTGTAAGGTATAAATATTCACTGATGTGAATATTTATACTATTTTAGGCGCAAAGCGCAACAAACTCCTAGAGCGTTCCCCCTACCTCAAGGACAAGATAGCCCACGGCCATAAGATTACCCGGAAGTATTGCCGGGAAGCCGCCCAGAAAATAGATCGGCAGTGGCATATCCCTCGCCCAGAAGTTCTGTCCCGTGAAGTTCTTTTGCCGTCCCACAAATCTCCAGGCTATCGCTATCGCGCATCCCCTTTGATATAGCCAACCACTTGAGCTAGCAACGAATTATATCAAAATATAGACAACCTAAAACAAGCGGAGTTAGGGATTTATATGCGCTGCCCCCGGACTGTACGATGTTTGGCTTGCTATAAATGCCTTGTTGAGGCTATAATAAAGATAGGGATTATTATGGAGCTTATGTTAACCATTCCCGATATGGCGAATCTGTCCAAAACAGACGCCCAGCTTCTTTTTGCTATGAAATTCTTTGAGGCGGAAAAACTTTCTCTCGGTAAGGCTGCCGAAGTAGCGGGGCTTTCATACCGGACATTTTATGAATTGCTCATCCGCTATGATATTCCGATAGTGTCTATGACCGAGGAAGATGTTAAAGAGGAAATAGCGAATATTGACAGGTTTTTATGATAAAATCGTTATTTCGGATACCAGTTGCCTTATAGCCTTTACCAATATTAATCGGCTGAATCTTTTGCAATCGTTATGCTCCGTCATCATTACAACACCGGAAGTGGCCGCCGAGTATAAAAGCCCTCTACCACGGTGGGTCAGAATTAGCGTGGTTAAAGACGAAGCCAAAATCAGATCTATCAATACGCTGCTCGGTTTGGGAGAATCCAGCGCTATCGCCTTGGCTTTGGAGACAGAAAACGCCCTGATTATCCTGGATGACAAAAGGGATCGCAGTTACGCTAAGAATGTCGGGCTTAATTATACCGGCATTGTCGGTCTTTTGCGCCTGGGTTACAAAAAAGGACTTATTCCGGATATTGATTCCATCATGTCAGATTTGTACTCAATCCAATTTCATCTTCCTGGCAATGTGGAAGATCTTATCAAAAAATAACCTTATTTTTGGCTAAAAAGGACTATGAAATATGATTAATTTGTCAACAAGATTATTGAATAATATTTGAGCATATCATGAATTATACAGGGTAACAATACTTATGGGTTTTAGGAAAATGGTGAAAAAGCTTATGGCAGACGAAGACATAACTCAGGGGTAGTTGGCTCCGGGGCTTCGACTCCCCTAGGAGACAGTTGTCTGCTTTGGGGGAGTCGAACCGGAGCGCTCCTGGGATAAAGCCAAGGCGTAAGCCTTGATGAGCCCCCGCGGAGCTTGCCCCGCGAGGCTCATTTACTCGTTGACCGCCGCCGTCCCCTCTTCCCGTTCCACGGGGGAACGGGAAGCTTCAATCCGCTCGCAAGCCGCCTGGAGTCCGTTTTCCCCCCGGACCAGGGCCCCCAAATGCGCCGCCTTTTCCCGGTAGGATTGGTTAGTCACCAGGTCCAGGACCTTTTTTTTCAGCTCCGCCTTTGAAATTCGCCCGATATTAGCGCCTTTGGGCCCAATACCAAGTTTATAGACCCGGTGAGCCCAGTAGAACTGATCGATGATCAGGGGAAAGGCCATTTGGGGTTTCCCCGCGCGGGCGGCGCTATGGGTAGTCCCGCTGCCGCCGTGGTGGATAACGGCATCCACATGGGGAAAGATAAACGCATGGGGAATGGCCTTGTCCAGCAGAAACAGATGTTCCCCGGTGTGCAGATGCACCCCCACCTTCCACCAGCCGCAGCCCACAACAAGCTTGTAATTCTGTTCACGGCATATTTCAAAAAGCCGCTGGGCAAAGAGATCCCGCTTTTCGGTATTACAGCTTCCCAGGGTAAAAAAGATGGTGGGCCGGCGGTCTTTTTTGACAAAATCGAGGAACTGCCGCTGCAGTTTCCCGTCGTAGGGGAAAATATCGTTAAAGCAGTAGCCGCCGATACCCCAGCGGTAGTTCCAGTCCGGGTCCGTTTCGCCCAAATAGCGGCTGTAAAGGAGAAAGTTATCCCCATTGGCCGGGGCGTGTTCCGCCTGATCCCTGATGTCTTCCATGCCCAGGGCCCGGCGCTGCTGATTCACCGTCTTTTTCACCATCATGTTAAGCCCTATGTTCAGCATGGCCCAGAGCAGGGCCGGCCTGATAATGGGATTCGGTTCAGCGAGGGGGAACACCGGGGGCGGTATCCGCCGGCCCGGAATAAAGGGGCCAAAGGCGGTACGGACAAGGGGCTTCCCGCAGTATTCGGCTATACTGGGGGCGGCGAATTCCGTATTGGCCGCCACCAGGACATCCTGCCGTTCCAGCAGGGGAATAAATTCCTCAAACTGGTTTTTTATGACCCGCTGAGTCCAGGCCAAAAGGTCTTTCGTATCCGGAACGCCCTCCACCATGCCGGCAATATCGTCAACCGCCTGGAGGGTATAGTTCAGCTCCGCGTCTTTTGCCTCCCGCTCAAAGAGCCGGGGCAGGCTTACCGTCACCGTATGTCCGCGCTTCTCAAGTTCTTTAGCCAGGGCCAGATAGGGATACACATCCCCCTGGGAACCCCGGCCCGCTAATAGTATTCTCATGCGATGCCTATCTCCTGGAGCTTGCCCCGGTCCAGTGAATATTTATGTTCCAGGTCCCGCAGCACGTTTTCGTTGATCGCTATGGGCCGGTTCAGTTTTTTCGTCTCCCGGTTACTCTTAATTAACATGGAGATCATCTTCCCCGGATTAAAGGTAATGGAACTCATGATCCAGCAGCCGTGGGTACACCAGCAGTTCGCCTTATAACCGTGGCCGATAGCCTCAATTTCTTTTTTCATGGCCTCACTCCCCATGATAGCCCGCACATCGCAGCCGTATTCTTTCACGTTGCCAATGGGGGGCCGCAGCTCGCAGGAACGGAAACGGCCGTCATAATCCAGCACCAGGGTAGTTTCCCCGGCGGTACAGTCCATGTTCCAGGGCGTAGGCTTCTCTAAATTTCCCGCCCGGATATTGTACATGGCCCGCATCAGCCCCACGTAGAAAAATTTGGTAAGCCCCCGGCCCAGGGCGTTCATTCCCTCCCCGATACGCTTGGCGTAGAGCAGGTAATAGGGGGCAATTTTATCCTGAATCTCCCGCAGGGATTTTTCCGTCAGAATCTTCACCCCGTCTTCCCGGGTATTCCCCCGGGCCGCCTCGATAGTGTGGGTAGAAACCTTGAACCTGCCGTATACCCAGGCCACAAAGTCCAGAACTTCCTCCACATTGTATTTGGTAATAACCGTGGCGATATTTTTTATCACATGGCCGTCGTCGTGGAACTCATCGTCAATCTTCTTCAAAGTCTCCGCGGCGCGGTAAAAACTCTCCACCCCCCGCTGGGTATCGTGAGTCGCCCCAAACCCGTCCAGGGATATACTGATAGAGACATTACAGTCCGGGCAGTTCTGCCGTATCCGCTTGAGCCACTGGATAAGCCGGTCGCTGAGGATACCATTGGACGGAAAGTTCACATCCGTAATATGGTTGTTCCGGTAGAACATCTCGATAATCTCCGGCAAATCCTCCCGCAGGGTCGGTTCCCCGCCGGAAAGCCAGAGCCGCTTAAAATCCCCCGCGGTTTCGGACAGTTTTTTGATCTCCTCAAAACCCAGGTCCGGCTGCTTTTTGGACATATCGTCCGCATAAAAGCACATAGCGCACTTTGCGTTGCACTTCCCCGTGGTAAAAAGAAAAATCGATTCCAGCTGCCGCTTGGAATTCAGGGAATTAAAGGAACTCCCGGACCGCTTTGTTTTTACTGCCATTTTATTCTCCATTCATGCGGATAGATGAACAAATTCATCAATTATGTTGAATATTAATCAATCTCCGGCATTTTGTCCAGCAATCAGGCGGGAATTCTCAGTTTGGGCGCATTTTTTGCTTCGCAAAAAACCGGGCTATCCGGGGCTCCGCGGGTCCCTTACCCGCTCCGGCCTCCTCGTCCCGCCTCCGGCGGGACTGCGGTCCTGCGCGCCCCCTCCTATCCCTTGCGCAGTAAAAGCAGCCGAAGGCTGTATATTAGAGAATGTGGAACCGCATAGCGCTGGTAAATTTCCCAGTGTTGAACTGATGCGGCCAAGCTTTAGCTGAGTGCGGCCGTGGCCCAAAGCCGAAGGCGGGGGGACCTACACTTTCCCCCCAGCAGGGACTCCGCTTCCCCGCGGCTTATCTCGCCGTTGTTACAGCGGATCATCACCGCCACATGCTTATCCCGCAGCTTATACCGGGAAAGAACAGGCAAGGCCAGGAAATAGACAAACGAGGGAATCAGGGTAAAGACAATCCAAAGCCGCTGGGGGAAACCTTCGGTTTGAACCGCCCCTTCCATTTCCACAAAACCGA
>JAIRNB010000246.1 GCA_031258265.1 Treponema sp.
GGGGCCACGGTCTCCAGCAGGGTAAAGCTGGGGGCCACCAGGTACTTATGCTTCCCGTCTTTAAGCTGGGTTACCAGGGCTCCGGCAAGTTCCGCCGCCTCGGAACGGGTCTTGTGCATCTTCCAGTTCCCGGCAATGTAATACGGTCTATCGCTCATATATACTCCTTTGCTCCTTTGAGTCTGTTTCCATGGGCCTGTTCCAAAACCCAGCCGGTTTCGGAACAGACCTTTTCTAAAAAATCAGAGGCCCTTATGCGCGGCATACTTCAATGCCGGGGAGCTTTTTACCCTCCAGCAGTTCCAGGGAGGCCCCGCCGCCGGTGGAAACATGGCTCATCTTAGCGGCCAGGTGGAATTTGTTTACCGCGGCCACCGAATCGCCGCCCCCCACCACCGTAATGGCCCCCCCGGCGGTGGCCCCCGCCACAAGTTTAGCCAGTTCTTCGGTGCCCTTGGCAAAGGAATCGAACTCAAAGACCCCAACCGGGCCGTTCCAGACGATGGTCTTGGCCCTGGAAATGACCTCTTTATACTTGGCGAGAGTCTTGGGGCCCACATCCAGGCCCATCAGGTTATCGGGAAGGTCCTGGCCATCCACCGGGACCGGAACCACGGCGGCGTCAAATTTATCCGCCCCCACCTGGTCCACGGGGAGGACAATCTCCACCTTTAAGGAGGCGGCGGTGTCGAGAATCTTCCGGGCGGTGTCAAGCTGGTCATCCTCCACCAGGGACTTGCCGATCTTATGCCCCTGGGCTTTAAGGAAGGTGTAGGCCATGCCGCCGCCGATCACCAGGGCGCCGGAGTTCTTCAAAAGGCTTTCCAGGACGGCGATCTTGGAGCTTACCTTGGCCCCGCCGATAATCGCCGCCAGGGGTTTTTGAGGATTGGTAACAATGGGCTCCAGGTAGTCCACCTCTTTTTCCATAAGGAAACCGGCCGCCGACAGGGGAACAAATTTAGCGATACTGGCGGTGGAGGCGTGATCCCGGTGGGCGGTGCCAAAGGCGTCGTTGACGAAAATGTCCCCGTAGGAGGCCAGCTCTTTTGCCAGCTTATCCCGCTCCGCCCCGTCCTTGGCGGTTTCCTCCTTGTGGAAACGGGTATTCTCCAGCATGACGACGGTTCCCGCCGGCTGGCCGTCGATAAAGCTTTTTTTGCCATAACAGCCGTCTTCCCCGGCAAAGACCACGGGTTTCCCCAGTTTTTTTGCCAGGTACTCCGCCACCGGGGCCATCCGGTGTTTGCCCCGGATATAGGCGGCCTCATCAAAGCTTTTGCCGTCCTTTTCCGCCTTTTCCTTCGCTTTGGCGGCGTCCTTGGAGGGGTCCCCCAGGTGGGACATCAGGGTAAGGGTCTTTACCCCCTGGTCCAGGATATACTTGATGGTGGGGATAGCCGCCACGATGCGGGTATCGTCCTGCACCACCCCGTCCTTCATCGGAACATTGAAATCCACCCGCATGATGATCCGCTTGCCCTTCAGGTCAAGAGATTTAACGGTCTTGATCATACATTCACTCCTCTGGGAGCCAATCCCAAAACCCCGCCGGCCCCGGGAAAGCCCTGTCAAAAAAGAAAAGTCCACGGATTGCACAGAACCCACAGACCGGTTTAACCGTCACCCCGTCCGTGTAGATCCGTGAAACCCGCGGACCCCATAGCCGCGGAATTCTCCGCTTATTTCTTGCTGTCGATATACTTAAGCAGGTCTACGATCTTATTGGAGTAACCCCACTCGTTGTCGTACCAGGACACCACCTTGAAGAACCGCTTCTCCCCAGGGAGGTTGTTCTGCAGGGTAGCCAGGCTGTCGTAAATAGATGTGTGGGTATTGTGGATGATGTCGGTGGAGACAATCTCGTCGGCCTGGAACTCCAGCACCCCCTTCAGGTAGCTTTCGGAAGCCTTCTTAAAGGCGGCGTTGATCTCCTCAATGGAAGTATCCTTAACCGTCCGGAAGGTCAGGTCCACCACGGAACCGGTGGGGGTAGGAACCCGGAAACTCATCCCCGTCAGCTTACCCTTGGTTTCGGGAAGCACTTCGCCCACCGCCTTGGCGGCGCCGGTGGTGGAGGGAATAATATTTACCGCCGCGGCCCGGCCGCCCCGCCAGTCCTTCTTGGAAGGCCCGTCCACCGTCTTCTGGGTGGCGGTATAGGAGTGGATAGTAGTCATAAGGCCGGTTTCAATGCCGAAACCCTCTTTCAGCAGCACATATACAATCGGGGCAAGACAGTTAGTAGTACAACTGGCGTTGGAAATAACATGATCGGCGGCGGGATCGTACTTTTCATTGTTCACCCCCATCACAAAGGTGGGGATCTTCTTCTCCTTCCCCTTGGCCGGGGCGGAGATAATAACCTTCTTGGCCCCCGCTTCCAGGTGCCCAAAAGCCTTGTCATCGGTAAAAAGCCCGGTGGATTCAATCACATAGTCCACCCCCAGCTTGCCCCAGGGAAGATTTTTCAGCTCCCGTTCCGCCATAACGCAGCGGACTTCGTGGCCGTTCACCACCAAAATATCATCTTCCTCGGCGCCGGCGCTCTTTTTCGTCTCGATCTTCGCCTGCAGCTTCCCCTGGGTTGAGTCATATTTGAGCTGATAGGCAAAATATTTAGCATCGGTAGAAATATCAGTTACCGCCACCACGTCAATTTTGTCCTTCCCCAGCAGGTTTTGCCCAACTATGGACTGGAATACCAAGCGGCCAATACGGCCAAATCCGTTAATCGCAACCTTCATAGGAACCCCCATATCAATAATTTTATACACATATCATAGTGAACAGGGGTATCCGCGTCAATGTATGGGCCTTCCATTCGGAATTTGGGCGCATCCCCGGCCCTGCGGGCCGGGGACCGGGCTATCGCTGCAATTCCTCAGCCCGCCTGCGGCGGGCTTCCGGTATTTCCGCTCTATCCCTCGCGCGAGGAAAGCAGCCGAAGGCTGTAAATTAGATAATGCGGCTTCGCGTAGCGCCTCCGTATGCCCCAAAATTGAAAAATGCGCCTCAGCTTTAGCTGAGGCAGTGCGCGTGCGGCCCAAAGCGCAGGTTTGGGCTGGAACAAAAGCCCCCTACCGGCAGGCTGTATATTAACAAACGGTATGGGTGATTGACACCTGCGGCGGGCGCGGTACGCGCCCGCCAGGCTGGGGGGTAGCGGAATAACCGCTGACGCGGTTATGAAGCGGAGGGGGGGCCAGACCCTAAGCGCGCTGCAGGCGCGGCTGCGGACCAGGGACCCGCAGGGTCCCGTTTGACCGTGGTAGCGGGCCCCCCCTTAAAAAGCATGGGCTTGACAGGGAATCGGCCTTTCAACTATGGTATTTCTGATTGCAATATCTTAGTAATCTTATAGGACTTATAGGAGCCAGTGATGGGCAAGAAGCTAAAGCAGATCGCCATATACGGGAAGGGGGGGATCGGGAAATCTACCACCACGTCGAATCTCAGCGCCGCCCTGGCGGAGATGGGGCTGAAGGTTATGCAGTTCGGCTGCGATCCCAAAAGCGATTCTACCAATACGTTGCGGGACGGCAAGTTTATTCCCACGGTGCTGGATACCCTGCGGGAACGGTCGGCGGTAAAGGCCCAGGATGTGATTTTTGAGGGTTTCAACGGTACTTACTGTGTGGAGGCGGGGGGGCCGGCTCCGGGGGTGGGCTGTGCGGGGCGGGGGATCATAACCGCGGTGGAGCTTTTTAAGCAGCAGCGGATTTTTGAGGAACTGGACCTGGATCTGGTGATCTTCGATGTCCTGGGGGATGTGGTCTGCGGGGGTTTTGCCGTACCGATCCGGGAGGGGATAGCGGAGCATGTGTTTACCGTGTCTTCTTCGGATTTTATGTCGATCTACGCTTCCAACAACCTTTTTAAGGGGATAAGCAAGTATTCCAATTCGGGGGGGGCCCTGCTGGGCGGGGTAATTGCCAATTCCATGGGGCCTCCCTATTCCCGGGAGATTATCGACGATTTTGTGGGCCAGACCGGGACGGCGGTGGTGGAGTACATCCCCCGCTCTGTCACCGTTACCCAAAGTGAACTCCAGGGGAAGACTACTATCGAGGCGGCCCCCCAGTCCGCCCAGGCGGAGGTGTACCGTTCTTTGGCCCGGAAGATCGCCGCCCATGACGCATCAAAGGCCCCCTCGCCCCTGGAGGCCGCGGCCCTTAGGGGCTGGGCGGCCCTCTGGGCGGACAGGCTCCTGGCCCTGGAACAGGGGAAGGTAAGTTCCCCGGGGGAACTGATTTAGGGGCCGTTTTTTACGGTTTTTCAGGGCCGCTTTGTGCGGTTTTTGGGGCCGCTTTTGCGGCATGCTTTTACGGATCGTTCATTAAGGAGCCGCTATGGCATGGAGAATCGCGATTACCAGCGCCGATGATGTGTTGATAAACCAGCACTTTGGGCATGCCCGCTGGTTTGTTATCAGGGACCTGGAAGCCGACGGGACAAGCGTCTCCCTGGGGCGGCGGGAAATACCGCAAGTCTGCGGGCCGGGGGATCACGGCGAATCCGCCTGGCCCGCCGTGGTGGAGGCCCTAAAGGACTGTAAGGCGCTGATCACCGCGAAAATCGGGCCGGGGCCCAGAAAACGGCTGGAACTGGCGGGCATCCCGGTCTATGAACAGCCCTCCCCCATTGACGAGGCCCTTAACATGCTGGCCCTGTACTACAAACGGGCTAAGGTCCGGCAGCCTGCCGCCATATAGATTTGCGGGTTTGGGCGGCTTTTTGCGAAAAAAACGACAATTCCGCCGGACTTGTGAGAGAACCGGCGGGGCTGTTGAGGCTGTCGAATTAGTCCCTCGGCAGATCAATAACCACTGTATATAGTGTTATTTTTAACTGAATATGCGCTATATGTAGTGTAGTAAAGCCGTAAAACAGAGTTTTCCGACAGCCTCGTCGTTATGTGCAGTGCCGCATTTTGTACAGTTCTTATTTTTCTGTCTCAATAAATCCATTTACTATGTCAATAACATCAAATAAAATTTCTTCAGGAATATTTTCAATGTATTCAAAATTACGAGCGTTAATGTCAAGTGTCCTTACTTGATCACAAAGAATTACTCCAGATGTTTTGGTTCTTTCGTCTAATTTTATATGGAATGGATGTTCTTTATCCCTGCTTGTTATTGGACAAACAATAGCCAATTTTGAAAAATTATTAAAACTTCTATTGCTCACAACCAAAGCAGGCCGTCTACCCCGCTGTTCATGGCCTGTTTGTGGATCAAAATCAAGCCAAATTATACCGCCTTGTTTTACCATATTTCTTTTCCTGTCGATTTTCCCCAATCCATTTCTTCTTGCTCATTAGTAATATTTACTATATCCTGACCATAAAAATCCACAAGTCGTTCTTTTGTGGTTCGATGTTTTTTACCATATATTTTTTTAATAACAATTGCTTCATTTTCCACTAAGACATCAACCATATCATTTTCAGATATATTGATATTTTGTAAAAAGGCCTTTGGGAGTCGTATCCCCTGACTATTTCCCCATTTTACAATAGCTGTTGTCATAATTTCCGTCCTTAAAATTATAGGATATACTAAGTATAGCCCATTTATTTTATAAAGTCAATGAGCCTCCGCGGAGCAGAGCTCCGCGGTATCTTAAGCGTTGCTTTAGTCAAAACGGAGGCTCGGTCGTAAGGAAATTTATAATACAGTCTGGTTTAACACCAAATTTTTGTAAACGTTGCATTATTTGAGCCGGAGCAGAGCTCCGGGGTATTAAACCAGACCCTCGAATAACGTTTATAAATTTTCCCATAAACCGATTAGTCTACCTTCCATCCACTCCTGGCTCTTCCATTGTTCGGCCCTTCCCTTCGGTTCGTATCCGCTTCTTTCAGGACTGTCCTCCTCATGGTACTATGGCCTCTGCTGACTTCTTGCACCTCAGCTATACATTGCTGCATAGGTTCTTGTCCGGCGGGACAATTCGTCAGTCGCCGTTCAAGCTATGTGCAAGACCTCCCCGCCTGTAAAAACAATGCCGCGGCCTCTTTGTTGCCCTTACTCCGGTGTAGCTTGGACAACAAGGCCAGGACTTTTGCCTGTGTTTCGGTGTCAACAAAAGAAAAATACTGATGTTCCCGCGCCCGTTCCAATTCGTAAATGGCAATATCCCGCTGCCTAAAAGCGGACGGGATGCTGGCGCAGGTTATTCCCCTGTTTATGTACATAATTAACTTTCGATCCTCCGGTACGGCGTTTCCACGCCCGCCGTCCAGTAATTCCATGCCCCGCTCCATAAGATCGATACCTTCATTGACATGGGCCAATTTATTCCAAAACAAAAACTCAACATCGGCCATTTTCGCCATGATGCTCCCTTTGTAGATCAAGGCTTCGGGATTTTGCGGGTCATCCTGTAGTATACCGTTAAGGTAATCAACAGCCAAACGCATATCCGGTTTCGACGCTTCCATGACCGTTACATAGCGTTCCTGAAACGCCGCCGTGTCAAAAGTTTCAGCAAAGGCGGCGCCGCACAACAGCAGTGATAAGGCGAAAAACCGTACTCGTTTTAAGAAAAACATAAGGTCTCCTTCGTTCATTTTTTCCGCGCATAAAACGCGGGAAAACGACGTGAAAAAAATGCCGTGAATATACCCGCCGCGAGGGGGCATGCCATATTTACAAGCCCCGCAAGCTGAAAATAATAACTGTGCATAATAGCCCATACCCATGTGCAGGAAACAAGGTATACCGCGCCCCAGACTCTGCTGATTATTCTGTTGGTCAGCATAAAAAGCTTATTGTTAAAAGCGGCGTCCCCGCCGTAACTGTCCGATGAATACCATGCGCTCAAGGGTATGCGCTGTCCCGTTGAAAAAATCCACAACAGCCCAAAAAGTCCGTATGAAAGGGTAACAAGAACCGGTAAACTAAATCCCGTAAGGGTTAATACGCTTAACACCACGACACAAAATACGCTTACTGTGTCGTACACGGTCAATTTTTTCACAACCGAAAAAACCGGCAGTGCCGCGGTAATAACAAGCGCGATATAGACGCCAAAATCAGGCGAGAGCGGAAGGGCCGTCCAAAACGCCGCCCAGGGAAGAATGAAGAGCCACATTGACCGCTTTTTGGGCCTCCCTTCCCCTGGGTTTCCGGTATTCTTTTTGCCTGAAAAACAACGCTCAAGAAATTCCAGCGCGGAAAAGTCGCCGGTTACACGGTATTTATGCTGAAAAAGCGCGTCCTGGCCGTTTAGCCTGCCGTTTGAAATCGCCGCCCACACTTCAAAAGATGTTTCTATCCGCGCGGTACAGGGTAAAAAATCATCTTCTTTGAAAACGCATTTTGTTTTTCCCAGAACAAGCTGATACGTTTTTCCCAGATCGGTAAAATAAAATTCGAGGGTAATTTCTTTGTCTTGCCCGTGCGGTTTATATAAGGCCGCCATTTGCCGTAAAAGCCGGTACGCTCCGTCTTTTATTTCCCCTGCCGCGCTTCCCCTTTCCCAATTTAGGTTAGCCATTTCCATAAACGTTTCGGGCGGGTAAAGCGGCTCGCCTAATTTTTCCTGTGTACCGCCTGAAAAAACACCCTGTTTTATATACTCCTCCCCGGCCTTTGTGACACAAGCTAAATATTCGCTTGTTCGTTTCTCCAGTTGGGGAACGCGGAACAGTTCTCCTTCCGGGCATAGTATCTTAACAAAGCGGTTACCGAACATTATTTCAAACTGCTTAATCACTGCCTCATAATTGTTCTGGACAGTAAATAATCCACAGGTTGAAACAAGCACATGCCGCTGGTTTTGTAAATTATAGCGCTGGGGGTGTCCCGCCGAACCGTCCGTATGGGCAATAATGTCCGGCAAATTACCGGGCAGCAGGCGGTCGATAAGCGCCTTTGTTTTTGACGGAACGCCGTAATAGTAAAGCGGGAAACTCCACAAAATTATATCCGCGTCAATGTACTTCTCAAAAATACCGCCCATATCGTCTGCAATAAGGCATTTTCCGGGTGTTTTTTCCCAACAGCAAAAACAACCCCGGCAGGGCTCTATATTCTTCCGGGATACGGTAATTCTTTCTATGAGGTGGTTTCCGGCAATGTTTAACCCGTCAATGAACGCATCGGCAAGTTTTAAAGTATTGCTCTTTTCAGCCTTCGGACTGCCATTAATAACAAGTATGTAATATGTTCACTTCCCCCTGCGCAGCAGCCATGCGTCAACGCTGCGCATCAGGGGCCAGGTAAAGAGCCCCATCGTGGGCATCCATGCCCAAACAGCGTTCTGCCCATAGACCCGGATCATGCAGATATTCATGATCCACGCGATGAGGGAAATGAAAAACCACCCCAAAAAGGAGTTTCTCACTTCGGCGCCGGGGACGGCGGGAACCGTCCGCATCGCGTCGGGGTATTTGACGAAGTGTATAAGGATATTGAAGAAGGGGATGGAATAGGCCAGGAACCCTCCAACTCCGACGTACAGTGAAACGATTTGCAGACCCCAGTGGTTAAATCCGAGGATCATGCCGCAAATGTGCGCCATGCCGTACAGCAGTTCCACGCTGTATACTTTTAG
>JAIRNB010000259.1 GCA_031258265.1 Treponema sp.
CGTACCTCCTATCTATTGAACTTTGGCGGTTCACATTGATAGGAGGTTCTTTTATATTCCCTGAAATGTCAAACTGTTTGGGTCCCCCGGCAAAGCCGGGGGATTACCGATTGTATTTAGAAATAACCAGCATCCATAAAATATCAGCGTAAATACAGCCAATCCTGTTATGGATTTCTTTTTTTATTTCAAACTGAGCTGTAATACCAATACGGCAAACAACACTGGAAACCCATAGAAACGCACAAACGAAGCTACACCGGCGCTTTGCGTAAATATATTCCTCCGATCTATCTCCTTCAAACGTTCAAAAATGGTTCTACCCCCAAAAAAACAATAGAGATATATAATGGGTATTACAATGCCTGATATACCCAAAACCATTAACCAGGGGTCTTTTTGAAGTTGTTGTACAGGTTTTACTGCAACATTCTGCGTTGATGCAATGCTTGCAACTTTTGCGCCACAGTTAGGACAAAAATTACACTCATCCTCTAATTTTTTCCCGCAATTTTTACAAAACATCTACTTTCCTCCTGGCAATTTATGACAACATTATTATTCCAAATGATTGTATTGGCAAGTATCTTCAAAAAGAGTGACAAAAATTTTAGCCCCCATTTCGCATGACCGGCTGATAGCTTCCGGTATCTGCCTGCTCCCCGCTTCTCCGGCGCGGGCCGCTTCAATGTATACGCTTTAGGCCCCGCCGGGGTATTCCGCGGAGACGCGGAGCGGCAGTTCCAGGCCGATACTCCGCAGAAAATTTTTGTCCAGCAGCAATCCGGGGGAAGGACAGTCCGCGGCGATCTTTCCCCGGTGCAAAAAGATAATCCGGTCCGCCAGATCCAACGCCATATCAAGATCGTGGCTGGCGATAAGTTTGGCGCAGGGAAGGTTTTTTATCAGGGAAATTATATTTTTCCGGCTCCTGGGATCCAGGGCGGCGGTGGGCTCGTCCAATAAAAGAATCTCCGGCTTCATGATCAGAATCGACGCCAGGGCGGCGCGCTGCTTTTCACCCCCCGAAAGGGTGTAGGGCCGCCGCTCCGCCAGTTTTTCGGCCTCCACCTGCGCCAGGGCCGCCAGGGCGGCGGCCTTCGCCTCCGCCAGCCCCATGCCTTTTTTCATGATCCCAAAGGCCACGTCCTCCCAGATCGTGGGCATAAAGAACTGGTTGTCCGGCTCCTGAAAAACAATACCGGCTTTACCGTGGTGAACGCCGCTTGGCACCCGCCGGCCGTCGATGATTATTTCACCGCCGCCGCTTTTAACGCAGGAGGCAATGATCTGGAGGAGAGTCGATTTACCGGAACCATTGGCCCCGGCAACACAGACGCTTTCCCCGGATTTAAGGGAAAAACTAATATCCTCCAGGGCGGGAATATTCCCATCGTACACACAGGATACCTGTTTCAGAACCAGCTTTTCCATATTCCGGCCCCTCCCCCCTCAATTATGATAAGCAGGGCCGCAAAAACGGCGCAGGCGGCAAGCAGGAGGCTGTCCCGGAGCTTCCATCTTAAAAGGACAGTCACGGGAAAGGCTCCGTCAAAACCCCGGCACAGCATGGCGGCCCAGACCTTTTTCCCCCGGAAAAGGGCGCTGGTCAGCGCCGTGGCGAAGACCGCGGAGATGGAACGCCACCGGTACAGATCGTTTTGCAGTGTACAGCGCAGGCGCATTGAAGTAAGGGCGGTAAACAGCCGCTCGTACAGAAAAAAAATATACCGGTAAGTTAATAAAAAAAGGCTTATCAATTTTTTGGGCGTCCCCAGGCCCGCCATGGAGGCCGCCAGGGCGCTTACCCCCATGGGAAACACGAAACACATGGAGAGGAGGGCGGCGCAGTTAATACGGAGGGTGTAGAGTAAAGCCGTTGACGGCTCAAAACCAAAGGCCACGGGCAGCCACAGGGCGGCGCTCATAACATTTACCGGTATTAGGCGCAGCGCCGTTACCCGGATTTCCCGGATCAGCGCCGCCAGGCACAGCAGGGCAGCCCCGCCGGTTACAGCATAACTGGGGGTACTCAGAACGGCGGCCGCGAGGAGGATAAACGAAAGCAGACGGCAGCGTCCGTCAAAGATACAAAGCGTATCCTGTTTATATTCGAACCTGTCGAGATACATCGCCGGGGAGTATTTTTGATAAAAATGCCAGGATAAAAACCGATATGACCCCTTCTACCGCGGCCAGGGGAAGATTGGCGGTAAAAAGCAGGATCGCCGTCGCTTTAAGGCCGGCGTCGGAAAAAAACAAGGCCGCCGTCACCAGCGCCGTACCGGTTATGACGGCGATAAAGCCCCCGGCAAAGGCAGCGGGGAGCCGGAATTTTTTGGGGGTCAAACGAAAAACGGCGCCCCCCGCCAGGGCCGCCGTCCCCATGATCGCGGTATTCACCCCCAGGGATAGAAGCCCCCCAAACTGAAAAAGTAAACCCTGCAGCAGCAGGGCAATAAAAAGGGCGGGAACGGCGCTCCAGCCCAGCATTATCCCCGCCAGGCCCAGCAGGGTTAGATGTATGCTCGAAGGCCCCAGGGGCACATGGACAAGGGAGGCGGTAAACAACACGGCGGAAACCAGGGCCGTCTCCGGGAGTTTTTCCGGAGGGGTCTTTTTCAGGCCCAGCGCCATAGCGGCGGCGGCGACGGCCCAGCCGGCGGCAAGAACGGGGGCCGACAGCACTCCTTCACTGATGTGCGTATCCGCCCCCTTTCCGGGACCGTATAAACACGGCCCCGAAATGCCAGCCGGAAAAAATATTGAGTATAAGGCTAAGTCCCGTAATAAGGGCCAGGGCCGGGGGAACAGGCGGGCCGCCGCTTTCAGGGGCCGCGGCTTCAGCCGCGCCGGAAGCTGCGGAAGCCCCGGCCGCCGCGGTCACGGTGATCGTTCCCTTGTGCCCCATGCCGTCCTCCGCGTCTATCCTCCACTCCCCCTCTTCATCGGCGATGAACGAAAAAATCCCATTCCGGTCGGTAATACTTTGAAGGGATTCCACATCCGGCCTTGACGGGGGGTACAGCTTTACCTTGGCGTACATCATCGGTTCCCCGGTACTGTACTTAAAATGCACAACTTTGGCGGTCCTGCCCGGTTCACCGCCGACATCGTACACCTCCACCCCGTGGGCATAGATCTTCCCCGGAAGAAAAATCCCCGCCCCCAGGACGGCAAAAAGCAGATACAGGGACAGTTTCATCTTAAAACGTTATCTAACGGTAAAGACAACAATGGCGTTGTTGTTATCTTCGTCCGTCCCCGGCTTTGTTGAACGGCGGGTATCGCTGGCCCTGATAATCCAGATACCGGTTTGATCGATACGGAAGGATACTTCCCCCCGGGCGTCGGTTTTCCCCGTCTGGGCATAGGCGTTGGCGGTCTTGTAATCGTAATAATCGTAGGTCGCCTGAATATCGGCGTTTACCAGGGGCTGGCCGTTGTACAGGACCCGGAATTTCGCCGTGGAACCCTTTCGTATCCTCGCGGGGTTGTCCACGGGGATTATCTCCAGGGCGTGCCCCAGGGGAACACTAAAACTGGTGTCAGAGGCGCCGGGATTCAGATAATATTTGGAATATTTCGCGAAATACCGGGCAGTGGCAATCGTTTTCCCCGGATTAGCGGCCGCGGCCTCCGCCCTATTGCCATCGGCATAGCCGCCGTCGGTAAAGAGACAGTAAAAACCGCCCTTCCGGTTGCCCACAATAATAACAGGAGTATTATCGGTAAGCCGGTACTTTGCCTCGTACCATACCCTGTCGGCGTTCCTTTCCAAAGGAAGATCCGCCCCCGCCTTTACCCCGTTTTTAACGGCGTAAACCTCGTTTACCTCCGCAGGTTCAAGCTCCTCGCCAACGGTAAAATAATGAGTGGAAAGGGCGTTTAATTGAACCGTGTCGCCGGCCTTGTATTCCTTTACCTCGTTAGGTATCACGAAGAATTCATGGGCCCACGCCATCCCGGTAAAGACAAGACACACCGCAGCGGTAAGAAACAGAATCTTTTTCATCGTTTTCTCCTGACTATGAGGTACATAAAGTTCCCTTACCGGGAACCAGTGGCAGCAGGAGTTCATCTCCGGTTTGAAACATCCCCGGATAGGGGCAAGTCTCCGGCGTTCATTCGTAGAACAAATCGGCGGGCAAAATAAGACCAGGCTTCCTTCATGGAAGACCAGCCGCTTTTATAGCACAAGGACCCTCACAGCGTCAACGAAGCCTGCGCGGGGTAAATGTAACAGGAATTTATATCCCTTTTTTTGGGCGCATTTTTTGGCTGCGCCAAAAAACCGGGCTTTTCGGGGTTCCGCTTCGCTTCATTCCCTTCGGGAACGCGCAGCCCCG
>JAIRNB010000288.1 GCA_031258265.1 Treponema sp.
ATCCCTTGCGCGCGCAAACTTCGTTTGCGGCCCAAAAATGGCATCCATGCCATTTTTGGGCTTTACGTTTTTGCTTTGCAAAAACGTATACATCTATCACAGCCGGCATCCTGCCGGCCAGCCACAAAGCCAAAGGCTGTATATTAACAAATATGGAACCGCATAGCCCGGAACAGGCAACCGTAGGTTGTATATTAAACCATTGCGGCACCGCATCAGCCCCTCCGGGGCTGTGCAGTAAGGAAATTTATTACACGACGCCGCTCCGCGGCTGGTGCATAGCGCCAGTGATTCTCCAGATAGTGGGCAATGCGCCCCGGCTGGGGCCGGAAAAAGCCGCCCCCGGCAGCCCGGCCTCAGACCGGAAGAATCCCCTTGACATGACGGACCGTAGGGGGTTAACGTGATAGTTAGTCTTATATAACTAACATTACCACGGCTAACATTTATCTTTTGTCATACCAGGAGGATAACGTCATGGGAGCTTCCAAAAAGGGCCTGCGGGCCAAGGACCTTATCACCACGGGGATCTTTACCGCCCTGTTTTTTATTGTGGTATTCGTGTTTGCCATGGTCTTTAGCGGCCTGCCGGTTCTCACGATGTTTATTACCGCCGCCGACGCCCTGGTGGCGGGGATCATATTCCTTTACCTGGCGGTAAAGGTGGGAAAATTCGGGGCGGTCACGATCATGAGTTTCCTAATCGGCGTCATCATGTTTCTGGCGGGTCATTTTTGGCCCTGTGTTATTTTTGGGACGGTCTTCGGCCTGGCGGCGGATTTCCTCTGCGGCCGGGGGGCCTATAAAAGCTTTTGGTGGAACGCCGCGGGTTACGTCGTCTTTATCCTGGGGCTTACCCTGGACGGCTACACGCCGATGCTCATTTTTTCCGATGCCTTTGTGGCTACCCGTACCCAGATGGGGATGTCCCCGGAGTACATACAGCAGGTCCTTGACTTTACCCATGGGCCGCTGATGATCGCCAGTTTCGGCGCCGCCGCGGCCGCCGCCATTATTGGGGCCTTTATCGGTAAAATGCTGCTCCGTAAACATTTTGAGAAGGCGGGGATGCTATGAGGGAGGGGAGGGGCGGACTCTCCCTGGATCCCCGTACCAAACTGCTCATCCTGGTTTTTATCAACGTGATAATATTCACCTGCCCGGATCTTTACACCGAATGGTTCTGTATAGCCCTAATCGCCGCAGTTCTTCTGTTGATGGGGGCCTTCCGGCAGACTTTGCGGGGCCTGCTGTTTTACGCCGCCATGATGGGCCTGCTCTACGTCTGCGGCATTATTCCAGGCTTCCTTTCCACCTTTATTTCCATGATGGTGATCTGTTTCCGGCGGGTCATGCCTACGGTTATGTTTGCCTCCGGCCTTATCGCCACCACCAAGGTCAGTGATCTTGTTTCCGCCCTTCAAAAATTATATGTACCTAAAAGTATTATTATCCCCTTCGCCGTAACCCTGCGTTTCTTCCCCACGGCAAAAGAAGAATTCTCCTGCATTCGGGACGCCATGAAACTGCGGGGCATCGGATTTGACCTGAAGAACATCTTTACCCGGCCCCTTACTTTGCTGGAGTGCGTACTGGTACCCATGATGCTCCGCTGCGCGAGTATAGCCGAAGAATTATCCGCCGCGGCGGTTACCAGGGGCATCGAGTCGGAGACCCGGCGCACGTCCCTGCGGGAACTCTCTTTCCAGGCCGCCGATGCGGCGTCTTCCGCCGCCTTTGCCGCCCTTTCGATAGTAACGGTGCTGGGGGGAATTGGAATTCTCTATGGTTGAAATTACGAATGTCTCTTTCAGCTACGGGGAAGGGGATCGTCTCCAGGGACTGCGGGACCTGAGCCTTAACATCAAAGATGGAGAGTGCGTACTGCTCTGCGGGGAAAGCGGCTGCGGTAAAACCACCGTTACCCGGCTTATCAACGGCCTTATTCCCCATTTTTACGAAGGACAGTTCAGCGGCAAGGTAATAAGCGCCGGTAAGGATACGGCCCTGGCGGGCGCCGCCGGACTGTCCCAGGCGGTGGGTTCTGTATTCCAAAATCCCAGGAGTCAGTTTTTTAACCTGGATACCACCAGCGAGATCGCCTTTGGCTGTGAAAATAACGGCCTTCCCCCCGGGGAGATCCGGGAACGGGTGGATAAGACCGTCGCCGCCCTGGGTATCGAGGCGCTGGTGGACCGGGATATTTTTGCCCTTTCCGGCGGGGAAAAGCAGCTTGTGGCCCTGGCCTCCGTCTACGCCCTGGGGCCGGATATTTTTGTTTTGGATGAGCCCTCCTCAAACCTTGACGCCGCCTCCTGCCGGGACTTGGCCGCGCAGCTTTTTGCCCTTAAAGAAGCGGGGAAAACCATTGTTATTGCCGAGCACCGCCTATACTACCTTGCCGGTTTATTTGACCGGGTTGTCTATCTTAAAGACGGGATGATTAGCCATGAATGGGGGGCCGAAGAATTCGCCGCCCTTTCGGAGGAGCAGCGTTCTTCCCTGGGACTCCGTTCCCTCTCTCTGGAGGGGCTTCTTCCCCCTGAACACAGCCCTGCCCCAGTTCCGCCGGAACTCCGGGTTTCCCGCCTGGAAGCGGCATACCGGGGCGGGGGGCGGAAAAACAGCGTCCTTAAAGGTATTTCCTTTGAAGCCGCGCCGGGGGAAATTATTGGGATCATCGGGAAGAACGGCGCGGGAAAGTCCAGCCTGGCCGGGGTACTCTGCGGACTCCGCAGGGAATCGGCGGGGGAGATCCGCCTTGGGGGAAAATCTCTTCCTCCGGCAAGGCGGGCGGGGCAGTTCTACCTGGTGATGCAGGAATCGAGTTACCAGTTGTTTACCGACAGCGTGGAACATGAACTGTACCTTTCCAAAGACCGGAAGTCCCGGCCCCCCGAAACGAAAGTGGAGGCCGTGATGGAAAGCCTGGGACTCGCGCCCTTCCGGGAACGGCATCCCATGAGCCTGTCGGGGGGACAGAAACAGCGGACCGCCATCGGGACGGCCATGGCCCATGAAGCCGCCGTCCTGGTTTTTGATGAGCCCTCCAGCGGACTGGATTACCGGAACATGCGGCGGGTAGCTTCGGTAATGGAAGAACTCCGGCGGCAGGGGCGGATCGTTTTTATCATTACCCATGATTACGAACTCCTCCTCGCCGCCTGCAGCAGGGTTATGATACTGGAGGACGGCCGTATCACCGGGGATATGGACCTGCGGGCGGACTCCCTTGCTCTTGTCAGGAGTCTCTGGAAATGAAAAATCCTGCCCCCGGCATGGCCGGCATAAAAACAGCCGGGACCGGCGAAGTGGAAAGGGCGATAATCCGGCACTGTAGTCCCATTCTGATGGGCTGTAAGCCGGCCGCCCTTTTTCCCCTGGGAAGCGCCAGCGTATATCTGCTGTTCCGTGCCCTGCCCCTGAATATCCGCTGCCTGATGATCCGCGAACAAAAGGGCAGGGCCCTGCTTTTTCTTTTTGACAGGACGCTGCTGGAACATACTATTTTTTGTGATCCGGTCCGGGAATTTCTTATGGGGATAGGTTACCCCTCCCGGCCCGTACTTCCCCTTTTCCTTGCCCATCTTCAAAAACAGTTTAACTACAGTGTTTTTCCCCATGAGGTAGGACTCTTCCTTGGTTATCCCCTGGACGATGTTCAGGGTTTTATCAAAAACCGGGGTTCCCATTACAAACTATGCGGCGTCTGGAAGGTATACGGTGATGTGGAAAAGGCACGAAATCATTTCCGAAAATATGAACTTTGCCGGGAATATATGAGAAGGTATTTGGGTTTGTTCCAAAACCCGGTTAGTTTTGGACAAACGTTGGGAAAGTTAAACCACGGGGAGAAAAGAGGAATAGTTTATGGCGGCAAAATATAATAACAGTACCGGTGTCCGCAAGACCGGCATGGCCCGGCTTTTGGAATTGGCGTTCCGCAAAAAATTGCTGATCCTTGGTTCCTGCTTTTTCTCGGTGTTGAGTGTGGCCCTTTCCTTTGCCCCCTTCATCGCCGTCTACTACCTTATCCGGGAACTGGTGATCCATATCGCCGCTTCAGAGGCTTTGGACGGGACCCGCATGATGCGGCTGGGATGGCTTGCCGCGGGCGGGGCCGCGGCGGCGGTGCTGCTCAATTTTATCGCCCTTATATTTTCCCATATCGCCGCCTTTACCACCCTTTACGATCTGAAGCTGGAATTTACCCGCCATATCGCCGCCCTGCCCATGGGCTTCCATACGGAAAATTCCACCGGAAAACTGCGGAAAATCGTGGACGAAAATATCGAAAAATTGGAGGGCTTCATTGCCCATCAGCTTCCCGACCTGGCCGGTTCCTTTGCCATGCCGGTTTTTACCCTAATCATCCTCTTTGTCTTTGACTGGCGGCTGGGGCTGGCAAGCCTTGTACCCGTCATCGCGGCCTATCTGATTCAGGCTTTTGCCTTTAGCGGTAAAAACGCCCGGGTTTTTGTCAGCAAGTACCAGAATTCCCTGGAGGAGATGAATAACGCGGCGGTAGAATATGTGCGGGGCATTTCGGTAGTCAAAGCTTTTAATCAAACTGTCTACAGCTTCCGTAAATTTTACCAGTCCATTAAGGACTACGGCGTTTTCTGTTTTAATTACACCACCGAATTTGAAATTTTTATGAGCCTCTTTCTGGTGATCATCAACCAGGTGTACCTCTTTCTAATCCCCGCCATCATCCTTATCTCCGGCGGCATCGCCATGACCGGCGCGGCGGAATACGGCGCCTTTGCGCTGACCGCCCTGTTCTACCTGATCTTTTCCGTGTCCCTTTCCACCCCCTTTACCAAACTGCTGTATGTGTCTTCCAACGGCAGGTTGATCCTCGACAGTATCGAACGGATGGACAAGGTGCTGGACACCCCGCCCCTGGCGGAAACCGCTTCCCCCAAAACCACGGCGGAATATTCGGTGGCCTTTGATCATGTGACGTTTACTTACAACGGGGAGGGGGAATCTGTCGCCATACAGGATGTCAGTTTTACCGCCCGGCAGGGGGAGGTAACGGCCCTGGTAGGGCCCTCGGGGAGCGGTAAGTCCACCCTGGCGCAGCTTATCCCCCGGTTTTATGAGGTGGGGGAAGGGGCCGTCAAAATCGGCGGGGTAGACATCCGGGAGATGTCAAGTGAATACCTTATGTCCATTGTAAGTTTTGTGTTTCAGGATGTGTTTCTTTTTAAGCGGAGCATCATGGACAATATTTTGATCGGAAATAAAGAGGCATCCCGCGAAGAAGCCGTTGCCGCGGCAAAGGCCGCCCAGTGCCACGACTTTGTGGAAAAACTGCCCCAGGGCTATGATACGGTAATCGGTACGAAGAATATTCACCTTTCCGGCGGGGAACGGCAGCGGATTGTCATCGCCCGGGCTATCTTGAAAAATGCCCCGATTATCGTGCTGGATGAGGCCACCGCCTTTGCCGACCCGGAGAACGAGCAGAAGATTCAGAGGGCCTTTGAAAGCCTGATGAAAAACAAAACCGTGATCATCATCGCCCATCGGCTTTCCACTGTCCGGGGGGCGGACAAAATCGCGGTTATCGACAAGGGACGGCTGGTAGAGGAGGGGACCCACGATGTGCTGGTAAAAGCCGGGGGCCGTTACAGCCGCCTGTGGGAACAGTACACCGGGGCGATGAACTGGAGAATCGGGCTAAAAAAAGGCGTTCCCGCCGTTTTTTAGCTTTGGGTTTTGCCTCGCAAAAACCCAAAGCGCCGGGAAGGTCCTGGCGGCGGGGGCATGAAAAGCTATAGCGGTGTATCGTGACATCCCCGCCTTGCCATTCCGGCCGCGGCAGCGGCCCTGTTATGATATACATGCAGATAAAAAGCCGCCTCTAAATGTTCTCTATTACCAACAACTAAGCCGTAATTTTCCACCCGCTTGTCTTTTGCTGTAAGTCCCATAGCTTGGCGTAAAGCCCGCCCTTTTGAAGCAACTCACCGTGGGTTCCCTGTTCAGCGGCTTTTCCTTTATCCAGTACAATAATATTGTCCGCTTTTACGATAGTCCTAAGACGGTGGGCTATCATGATTACCGTCCGGCCCTGTATCAGGCGGCTAATAGCCCCCTGTACTTCCGC
>JAIRNB010000265.1 GCA_031258265.1 Treponema sp.
AAGCGGTTTTTGTACGGACGATTCTTTCCGGGCCCTGTCGATAAGGCGGTTGCGGATTACCACCGCCGCATATTGAACAAACGCGCCGTGTTCGCTGTTGTAGGTTTGAACGCTGTGCGTAAAGGCAAGCATGGCATCGGTAAGATTGTCCGCCTTTGATTGGCCTTTGAAGAAAACGCCTGATACGCATTTTTTGATAAACGGCATATAGTCATGGAGCAGTATATTCAGGGCGTGTTTATCCGTTTTGGCAAGCTCTATCCGTGCCGCCAATTGCTCCGAAAAAACTATCCGCCCGTCTAAACCCGGTTCATTTCCCATTATGACCGTTTTGCCCCTTTTTTCCGGAAAAATCACCCATGCCTAAGAGGATACGAAAGGCGGATGTCCAAAACAGGGTGGCGGCGGTGAAAATAAATATTTTTAATTAGTGTCTGTCCACAAAGCCGGTTACTGTGCGAAACAGCTAAGTTTTAGCCGGGGCGGGGCGCATAGACGGCCGGCCTGCGCATACATGACGGCGATGCGGCTTTGTTTTTTGTTTACGGCATCATTCCCGATGCTTCCAGGAGCATCCTGGTGTAGGGATGCCGCGGAGTCCGGCAGATTTCCCCGGTTTCCCCCTGTTCCACAATGCGGCCGTCCTTCATTACCGCGATACGGTGGCAGAGATAGGAGACGATGTTGAGGTTATGGGAGATGAAAAGCATGCTGAGCCCCAGGTTTTGGTGGAGTTCCCGGAAAAGGTTAAGGACCTGAGCCCCCACGGAAACATCCAGGGAACTTACCGCCTCATCGGCGATGATCAGCCGGGGGCGCAGCATTAGGGCGCAGGCGATACATATTCGCTGTTTCTGCCCCACGGAAAGTTCGTGTGTCCGGCGGCCCTTGTAGGAGGGGTCCAGGCCCACCAGTTCCAACACCTCATCCACCCGCTTCCGCCGTTCCGCGGCGCTTCCCGTCTTGTTGATCCGCAGGGGTTCTTCCAGGAGCCAGCCGGTCTTCCAGGCCGGGTTAAGGCTGGCCGAGGGGTCCTGGAACACCGCCTGTACCCGCTTTGCCATTTCCTTCCGGTCCGCCCCCCTTCCCTGTTTTAGGCCGTCAATAAATATTTCCCCCGAATAACCGGCAAGCCCCAGGATACAGCGTCCCAGGGTGGTCTTCCCGCAGCCCGATTCCCCCACCAGGCCGTAGATCTCCCCGGCGGCGATTTCCATGTTAATATCGTGGAGGACGGGCTTTTCGATTCGCCGCCCAAAACTCCCCAGGGAGTGGGTAACGTAACTGAAAAACAGGTTCCGCACGGAAAGGATCGTTTTCATCAGGGCGATCTCCCGGGGATGGCCGCGCCGGAGGGCCCAGCCAGGACGCAGGCGGCGGAATGTCCCGGTCCAAGGCAAATTTCCGGGGGAAACCCATTTTCACAGCGGGGCAGGGCCCGGGAACAGCGGGGGGCAAAGGGGCAGCCCGGAGGCCGCTCCTCCTCGATGGGGGGAACCCGGCCCGGAATGTTCGCCAGGGGCCGGCCCCTGGAGGCGGGCCCCGGTATGGCGGCCAGGAGTCCCCTGGTGTATTCATGGCCGGGATGGGCGAAAACCTCAGCCACGGGCCCCCGTTCCACCAGTTTCCCCGCGTACATCACCAGGACCCTCCGGCAGAGGGAACGGACAACGCCAAGGTCGTGGGAAATAAAGAGAATCGCCGTGCCGGTTTCCCGGTTGATCTTTTTTAGCAGTTCCAAAATCTGGGTCTGGGTGCTTATATCCAGGGCGGTAGTCGGTTCATCGGCGATAAGGAGCCGGGGGCCGCAGATCATGGCCACGGCGATCATTACCCGCTGGCACATACCCACGGAAAGCTGGTGGGGGTAGAGGTCCAGGAGTTTTTCAGCTTCTTTAAGCCCCAGGCTTTCCATCAAGGCCAGGGCCCTGCCCCTGTTTAGGGCCTTATCCCGTTCCCCGTGGAGTTCCAGGGCCTCGGTTATCTGCCTCCCGATACGGAGCAGGGGGTTAAGGGAGGCGCGGGGTTCCTGGAAGACCATGGAGATCTCCTTACCCCGGATTTTTTTGAGTTCATCCTCCCCTAAAAGGGATAATTCCCGGCCCCGGTAGAAGATTCTACCCCCGGTAATAGAGGCCGCCTCCGGCAGCAGGAGGGGGATGGAAAGGGCGCTCAGGCTTTTTCCGCAGCCGGATTCCCCGACAATCCCCAGAATCTCCCCTTCCTCCATGGAAAAATCGATCCCGTCCACCGCCGTCCGCCCCCTAATCCCGATTCGCAGACCCTCTACCTTAAGCAGAATCTTTTCCCCCTTCTTCGCCGGTCCTGTTTTCATACCCCTAGTCTCCCGGAGAAAAACGGCGGCGGATGCCCTCCCCCAAAAAATGGAAGGCCATGACGGTAAGGACGATCATAAGCCCCGGCGCCAGGGCGCACCAGGGGGCGTTAAAGAGGTAATTCTGGGATTCCGAAAGCATCCTCCCCCAACTGGGGAGGGGAGGCTGAATCCCCAGGCCCAGGTAGCTCATGGTAGCCTCCGCCAGAATTGCGTTGGAAAGCCCCAGGACCGATGCGGAAAGCAGGGAGGGCAGCACGTTGGGGAGAATATGGACAAAGATGATCCTTCCGGGGGAAGCCCCCCAGAGGCGGGCTGCCTTAACAAAGTCCCGGTCTTTATACTGCAGCATACCGCTGCGCATGATTCTGGTAAAACTGGGAATAAAAAGGACCAGGAGGGCGATAACCAGAGTCCCCTCGCCGTTGCCCAGGAGGGCCGCCATCACCAGGGCCAGGAGAATCCCCGGAAAAGAACTCAGGGCGTCCATGAGGCGCATAAGAACCTCATCCGCCGGCCCCCCGACATAGCCAGAACTCAAACCCAGAATACTTCCCAAAGCCGCGCTCCCGGCCACCGTAACCAGGGCCGCCAGGAGGCTGTAGCGGCCCCCTTCCAGGATTCGGGAAAACACATCCCGGCCAAAGTTATCGGTCCCCAGGATATGGGTTCTATTGGGGGGGAGGAAACGCCTTCCCGCTTCCATATCGTTGTAACCGTAGGGGACCCAAAAGAGGCTTACCAGGGAAAGACCCCCCACCAGGATCGCCAGAACTACTCCGGCGCCGAATTCCCCATCTCCGGGGGGAATCGTCACGGTGTCCCCCTGGAACTCAAGGAAATCCGGGGATCGATGATACGGATAATAATGTCCGCCAGGGTATTTGCCAGCACCACCATGAAGGCCATATATACCGCCAGGGTCTGAACCATGGAGTAGTCCCGGCTGGTAATAGAACTTATGAGAAGCCGTCCGATTCCGGGAATAGCGAAAACCTGTTCAATCACGATACTCCCCGCGAAAATTTCCCCCACGATCATTCCCAAAAGCGTTACCGAGGGAATTGCCGCGTTTTTCAATACATGGCCGTAGAGAATCCGCCGCCGCCCTGCCCCCCTGGCCAGGGCGCTCCGGACATAGTCCAGTTTAAGCTGCCACAGAACCTGAGTCCGCAGGAATTTTGTCAGAATCGCCGCATTAGGCAGGGCCAGGGCCAGGGCGGGAAAGACCAGGTAAGCGGCAAAGGAAAGGGGATTCTGCCGGTAATCCACATAGGCGCCGGGGACAAACAGCCTGAGGAGGATTCCGAAAACCCAGATAAACAGCACCCCCAGAAAAAAGCCGGGGAGGGAGATGTTCAGGGCCGTTAAGACACTCAAACCACGGTCCGCCAGTCCTCCCTCCTTCCGGGCCGAAACCAGCGCCGCCGGAATGGCGATACACAACATGAGGATAAGGGAAAGGGCCGCCAGGCTAAAAGTCACCGGCAGCCGCTCAAAGATCATCCCCGAAATAGAGGCCCCCCGGAAACGGGCGGAATTCCCCAGGTCCCCGCTGAGAAATTTCCCCAGCCAAACCCAGTACCGCTCCGCAAGACCACTGTCCAGACCCATCTCCGTACGCAGGGCCCGGAGCTGTTCATCACTGGCCTCAATTCCCAGGGCCAGGAGGGCCGGGTCCCCGGGAATAATGGCAAAGGCAAGAAAAGTTAAAAGGGAAACCAGAAAAAGGGTCAACAGGGTAATGGAAAACCGCTTCCCCAGGAAAAGCCAAATCCCCCCGGCCCGGTTTCCCTGAAAAGCTGTCCCTGTACCTGCCGTGGTTTTCGTCATCCCTGTTTTTCCGGTTTTTTGACTTTCCGTAAAAGCCCCGGAGAAGCGCGCCGGTAACTTTATGGACGGACTCTACCTACCACAGAAAGGGGCGTTTTTCAAGATCGCCCTGACACACGTAGAATGATTAGTCTAAAAGCGATTAAAAAATAACGCCGCGTTATAACGCGCTGTTTTTAACGGTGGATTCGCGGACGATCAACTGGTGGCCGACGACTATCTTGTTCTGAACATCCTTATCGCCTTTCAATATGGAAATCAGCCGCTCCACGGCTTTGCCGCCCAGCTCGTAGACGGGCTGGGAAACGGTGGTAATTTTAGGCCAATAAAGCCGCGACATGATGGAATTGTCAAAACCCGCAACCGCCATGTCTTCAGGTATCCGAAGCCCGCTTCCGGCGATTGCTTCTGTACAGCCCCGGGCAATGGCATCGGAGATGCAGAATATGGCCGTTGGCCTGTTGTCCATGCCGAGGAACTGGTTTGTCATTTCGATCCCGCCGTTGTAATCGTTCATCCCGTATTTGATCATACCGGGGTCAAAGGGTATTCTCGCCTCTTTCAGCGCCTGTTTGTAACCCTCTTCCCGTTGGATGATACTTGATATTCTGTAAACGCTGCTGATCATGCCGATCCGCCTGTGCCCGGTTTCGATCAGATGGCCGACAAGGTCTTTCGCGGCCTGAACGTTATTGATCGATATGGATGGAATACCGGTTTCTTCGTTGTACTCGCTGCATTGGACACAGGGATACATCTTTCCTATCTTCCGCAGATCATCGCCGCCGAGCATGGAATTGACAAAAATGACTCCGTCCACCAGCCTGCTCCGCACCAAATCCAGATACTCCCGCTCGATGTCCCTGTTGAGCTCAACGGGGCAGAGGATCACCTTATAGCCGTGTTTAACAGCCATATCGCGCATACCCAGGAAGCATTCGGAAAATTCAGTCATAAAAAAATTAGAAAGGCTGACGAGCATACACATAATGATCTTTGTGTCGGAGCAGCGCAGATTTCTTGCGGACAGATTTGGCTGATAGTTTAGTTCAAGTATGGCCTCCCTGACCTTTGCCTTCGTCTCAGGGCTGATGAGAGAACTGTCGTTCATCACCCTTGACACCGTTGAAGCGGAGACCCCTGCCTTTCTTGCCACATCCTTTAACGACACCATTACAATTCAGTATATCATTTCAAAAATCAGGTGTAAATAACTTGAGTATTCCGGCTGATCCCGGCATCCGGCATGGAAAACAATGACATGCCGGCGCGGGACTGCGGGAGCCACGAGGGCGGCCCGATGCTTTAAAAATCTATGGGCTTGCCGCTGGCGGCGGACTGGTAGATTGCCTCAAGAATCCGCGTGACGGTATACGCCTCAAGGGGTTTTACCAGGGGTTCCCGGTCAAACAGGATTGCGTCCAGCCACTGCCTCGCCTCCGCGTCGGCTTCGGTTTCCCGGGCCCCCGAAAAGTATGCAATCCCCGAAATGCCCTGGGGCTTCGTCTCGACGAGCTTGCCGTATTTCTCGCCGTTGATGATCAGGGTACTCTCCGCGGGATTGGCGCCCAGCATTTCCGCCCCTCCCTCCGTGCCGCAGATGCTGCACTTAGCCTCCTTGGTGTCCGTAAGGTTGAGAATCCAGGAAGCCTCCAAATAGACTGTCGCGCCGTTCTCCATCTTGATAAATCCGAAGGCGGAGTCCTCCACGTCAAAGGTTTTGGGGTCCCAGGGGCCAAAGAGGTTGCCCCCCGTTTTATCGGCCATTTTATTGAACACCGAGCCCATGACCGATTTGGGGCGGTAGTTGCCCATCATCCACAGGGCAAGATCCAAAGCATGGGTCCCGATGTCGATCAGCGGGCCGCCGCCCTGCTTCTCCTTGTCCATGAACACCCCCCAGGTAGGGACGGCCCGCCTCCTGAGCGCGTGGGCCTTGGCAAAGTAAATGTCGCCAAGTTCCCCGTTCGCGCAGACATTATGCATAAGCTGGGCGTCCTGCCTGAAACGGTTCTGATACCCGATGCTCAGTTTCTTACCCGTGCGGGCCGCCGCGTCCAGCATTTTTTTCGCGTCCGCCGAGCTGGCCGCCATAGGTTTTTCGCACATCACATGCTTCCCCGCCTCCAGCGCATCCACCGTGATAGGGCAGTGGGACATATTAGGGACGCAGACGTGGATGACATCTATGCTTTTATCAAGCAGCATCTCCTTGTAATCCGTATAGGCTTTGGCGTCTCCGGCACCGTACTGCCGCGCCGCCGTTTGGGCCCGTTCGCCGATGATGTCACAGAAAGCGGCCATCTCCGCCTTATCACCCAGTTTTGCGAGGGCAGGGAAATGCTTGTTATTAGCGATACCCCCGCAGCCGATGATTCCTACCTTCAATTTTTTCTCTGCCATACTGTTCCTCCGTTATATTCGAAATTTGTATAAACTCGCATTATCAAGCGCCGGGACTCCCGCCCGGATGTCTTGCCTTAATCCGCCACGGGCATCCCGGTTGTTTGGATTACACCCCTTCTTTCGATCAATTCTTTTCTGATCTTATCGTACAGCGCCTCCTCCAATTTATAGAACAACAGCAGGGCGGTCACGCACAGCATACAGACGATTGGAACATACAGGTAACTGAGCCTGATCATCCTCAGCGAGGATTCCGTCTGGACGGCGTTGGCTATATAATTCCCATAGGTAAGCAGCAGCGCCGCAATGGCGTTGCCCAGTCCCATGCCGACCTTTACGCCGAAGCTTGCGGCTGAGAATACCAAGCCTTCCGCCCGGATGCCGGATTTCCATTCGCCGTATTCCACTGTATCCGCCAGCAGGGAGTATATAAGGGGGGTCCCGGCGCCTGAACCCATGTAACCGAATAGGGCCCCGGTGAACATCAGGGGGACGCTGTAGCTTCCTCCGAAGGCGATCACTATCAGGCCGAAGATGCTGGTCAGATTGGCGGCGATATACGTCTTTTTCTTCCCTAATAATCTTGTAAAAACCGGCGCAAGCGTTATTCCGAGAAGCGAGCAGAATGCGCTGACCGCCATGAATATGGGAGCGAGGGAGGGCTGTTGCAGGTTATACCGGAAAAAATATACCGCCGTGGACTGCTGCATCGTCATTCCGATCCAGGTAACCATGTTGATAACCAGGAGTATCCACCAGGGCCGGTTACTGGTGATGGCCTTAAGGCTGTCCTTCAGCCTGGGTTTTGCCTTGTTTTCGATGACTACCCTTTCCTTAACGCTGGAGAAGGTAAACAGCCACAGGACCACCGAAACGGTTCCGATGAGGCCCGCGGTGAAAAGAAAACCCCTGGCCGGATCCCCCCGGCCAAGCCGGTTTACCAGGTTCATGGTTAACAGGGTGACGGCCATGGTTCCGAGGATGGCGAGGAACATCCGATACGAATTCAACACCGTCCGCTCGTGGGAGTTTTCCGTCATCCGGGGAAGTACGGCGGCCGTCGGCAGATTAATGGCTGTGTAAATGATGTCGTATAGGAAATAGGTTGCAAAGGCCCAGATTATTTTACCGGTCACGGAAGTTCCGGCGGAAGAGAACAGCAATACTACCGCGACACCGTAGGGAATGGCAAACCACAGGAAATACGGCCGGCACTTACCCCATTTCGACTTCGTCTTGTCTATAACGATTCCCATAAGGGGATCGTTGATCCCGTCCCATATCCGCATCGTAAAAAGGATCACGCTGATGGCCGCCGTAGGGATTCCGACGACATCGGTATAGAAATACATCAAATACAGCGAGACCAGGCTAAAGGTGAAGTTAGAAGCCGTTCCGCCCAGGCCGTATGCGATCCTTTCCTTCAGGCCGACGGTTTTTGCCCCGGATTCCGCTAACATAAAAATACCTCCTTATCCTTTTATAAACCTCCGGCCCTTTGACTATGACAGCCCGAGGTATTTTTTCTCCATCCTGAGATGCCGCCGCAGTTGTTCCATGATGTCGTTCGGTCCGTGATGATGCCCGGCGTACTCGCTCATAATATATCCCTCGAAGCCCGATTCCTTAACAATGGAGAGGATCTTGTCGTAGGGGATACTGCTGTCAAAATCGTTCTCGTCGATATAGAAAAACTTGCTGTGCATATAGGGCACGTAGGGCATCATTTTCTTTAGCCCCTTTAAATCGGCGGCCTTTAGTCCCAGGGCAAAGCAGCCGATAAGCAATTCCATGTCCGTATCGGTCCCGCCCATTTTTTTCACATTCCCCGCGATTTGTTCGTTGGTCTCTCCGTTTTTAAAGGCGTCCGTCAGGTACTGCACGATATGCCCGCTTGCCCCCAGCTCCAGGGCGTCTTCAATCAACTGCTTGTGCGGTCTTTCCTGATACGAGCCAAAGTCCGGTATCAGGCAGACATAGGGGGAACCGGATTTGACAATGACATGATAGTATTCCTGCATGAGCGGGGATTCAAAGACCCTCGGGAAATGCACCTCCATGCCCACTTTTACGCCGTAGTCTTCCGCATAGGGGATGATCCGCTCGAATACCTGCGGGCTGAGCATCTCCTGGGACCGCATGATGGGGCACCCGAATTTTTTCGCGTACCGGAGGTCATTTAAGGCCGAATCAAATATTTCCTCCTGGTTTAATTCCCTGTCCGATCTCATACCCTTATCGACATAGGAGCCAAAGCTTACAGGCTTTACCTTATGCTTTTCGCATAATTGCAGAAAAGAATCGATAAAAGCGTCGGACGGCCAGGGATGCCCGGCGATCATCTGCGGCGCGACAATCTCAAATCCGTCAGAGCCCAGTTCGGCGACTTTCGCCAGGCAATCCTCCAATGTGTATTTGTATGTGTAATATTCATTCGTAAAACAATACAGGGATACACCCAGTCTGATTTTACTGTTCATGCGGCCACCTCCTCTTTAATTCCCGATAACAAGCTGTTTTTTGTCTTTTACCGGCACGCGCAGGAAGCTTTGGGTTTCTTCCCTGAACATATATGTTTCCCGGCGCACCATGGATACTTCCACTTCGTGGCTGCCGGGTTGCAAGCCGTCTTTTTTTTCCACATACAGTTCAGCCTTATCAAGGACATTCCACCATTCGGAATACAGGACGGGCAGTTCCGATATTTTGAAACGCTTGTTGTTGATGCAAAAATCAATGTCCTTTGGGTCAACCACGATACCGTCCACCTTTAAGTGAAGTTCCTCGATGCACGAAAGGGGGATGCCCCGGTATTTCGGCATCCTGAGCTTTAAGCTGTAGCCGTGGATTTTGCCGCCTATGGAACAGTTTTGAAACCCGTCCTCGCAAATAAAGTACTTGTCGTATTTTGCAAACCAGACGCGCATCAGCATAAAAACACCTCCCCTATGCTTAATCTTTTAAGCTGGCCCGCCCGCAATGCGCCCACATCATGGACAGGCACTGATTAGGCGGCAAAGCCCGAGTATACGCTCAGGCCGGCGCCGCCTACGCCTTGTCCAGGGCGGTGACAATCCTGTTCAGGTTGTTAAAACTGACCTCGATGCTTTCCAATTCCGAAAGCTTGTTCATCTCGTCCTGCTCGACCAGGAGGCACCTGACATTGCTCTTGACCGCCTGTTTGACAAGCCCTTCGATGTCGAGCATCCCCTCGCCGACTTCCGTGAATTCCGCCGGGTATTCGGCGGAACAATCGACGATCAACTTGAGGGAAAAGGGGCTGTGGTATTTTTCGAGCAGATTGACGACCGTCACATCCTTCGAAACATCCTTGACGTGAAGCAGCTCGCAGCGCCTGTCATATTTTTTCAGAAGCGCCACGGGGTCCTGTCCGGCCCGCTGCGCCCAGAACGCGTCCATCTCCAGCTTGAGGAATTTCGGATCCGTTTGTTCGAGCAGCAGATCGAGAACGGGCTTGCCGTTCATCAGCTCAAACTCCTGAAAATGGCTGTGGTAATAAAAATTGAGACCCCTTTTTGAGCATTTTTCACCAAATACATTAAAGCGCTCAACCGCTCTTTTAAGCTGCTCTTCGCTGTTGAATATGCCGAGGGCAAAAACCAGGCCGCCTTCCGTGCCAAGTTCAAGATGGTATTCAATCATTTCATCGTCCGTCGGCAGCACCTCGGGGCATATATAGCCGGCATTTTTGCAATACTGCTTATACGCTTCCTCACTCATAAGATTAAGCCCGACATAGATGCCGGGGCCTTCGTGGGAGGACATCACCTTTAGCCCGCATTTGTTGAGATGCGCCTTAAGTTCCTTCGCTGGCATAAACATCGTGTCGGGATTGCCCGGATGGCGGATAATCTCCACATACTCGTAGCCAATCGCCGCGATCCTATCAAGCGTGCCTTGAAAATCCTTCACTGAAGTGTTTCTTACGGTGTACATGCTCAATCCGATTGGAATGCCCATTACGCTTCCCTCCGTCTGGTTAGATTTATGAATATGCAATCGATTGCATAAATCCACATCAGGATAAACGGCGAAACGGCGTTTGTCAACAAAAATCCTTCAAAAAATCAGGGAACCGGCGTTTACTTTTTTCGTTTGTTTATGGGCGCATTTTTGCGTACTCCGCACGCAAAAACCGGGCTTTCCACTCCAATTCCTCGGCTTTACCTGCGGTAAAGCCTCCGGTATTTCCGTTTCAATCCCTTGCGCAGTGAAAGCAACCGCAGGTTGTTAATTTAACCCCTGTGGCACCGCATAGCGCCAGTAATTTCCCAGTGTTGCACCAATGCGGCCAAGCTTTAGCTTGGCCAGGGCGCGCGCGGCACAAACCGCAGGTTTGTGCTGGAACTAAAGCCGGCATCCATGCCGGCCGGCGCAGCCGCGGAAGAAAGCATTAGTCCGGAACCGGCACATGGATACCCATGACAAGGCGCCGGAGGGTAAATGCCGATGCCCTGTTCAAAAATCCTT
>JAIRNB010000337.1 GCA_031258265.1 Treponema sp.
GCGATACTACCGGGGAAATCGGCAGGCTTTTACGGCTTGTGGGCCTGGAAGGGAGGGAAAAAACCTACCCCCGCAGCCTTTCCGGCGGCATGGCCCAGCGGGCCGCCCTGGCGCGGGCCTTGTGCAGAAAATCGGAGATTCTGCTCCTCGATGAACCTTTTGGCGCGCTGGATGCCTTTACCCGCTCGCGGCTGCGGCGCGATCTGGATGAACTATGGCGGTCCTTGAATGTCACCGTCATCCTTGTTACCCACGACATTGAAGAAGCGGTCTACCTGGCTGACCGGATCGTTCTTATGAAGGAAGGCGGCGTCAATGGCGAATTCCGCATATCCCTGCCCCGTCCCCGGGACCAGCGTAGTCCGGAATTCCAGAATCTTTGCCGCTGTATCGAAGATTCCCTGTAAAACCCCACAAATTTGGTGACTGACACCATACGCTTGCGAATAAAAAAAGCGGGCGGACCTAAGTCCGCCCGCTTTTCACTGGGTATTACGGTGAATTTACCTAACTTTACTGGACGTATGCCGTGGTTTTGGTAAGGAAGAAAAGAAATTTTGTAACCGTTGTAACCTGTTTACCTGCCGCTTCAGCTTCTTTGACCGCGGCGGCATACTCTTCATATCCCGAATCCACAATGCCAAGGATGACCGAGTATGACGCGATTTCTTCGGCGCTTTCGGCCACCACTTTAGCCTTTGAAAAGAGACCGTGAGCATCAGCCGTCCCGCCAATGGAACTTGCCGTGGCGCAGCTTCCCAAAATTAACCCGAATGCCAGTGCCACCACCACCATTCCCAGCACAAACCCTTTGTTCTTTTTCATAGTACGTTCCTTCCCATCGCTAGATTTTGAAGAATATACATTCCCCAACGTTTGTTGCTTTTGTACACTATTTCCTAAAATAGTGTCAATAGCTTGCGTAAGAAACAGCAATTCTTAGTTTGAACTCATTTTTGCGCGCCGGGCGCGCAAAACCCTGGAAACAGCGATGAGGGGGGGGTAGCGGAGTAGACCGGACCCGGCGGCAGCCGGGGAGGACTACGGAGTGAGGGAGGGGCAGCGTCAAAGCATGCCATACATAGGCGATTGTCCCCCGGCTTTTGGAACCCCTGTGCCCCCCCTTAAAAGGCGCTGACAACTGCTTGTGATTTACGAAAAAAAGGCTTATCCTCTTTGAATAATGATAGATGGGGCTTTGATCGATACTTTCAATCTCCAGGCTCGGCAATTCGCCGTCCGGTGGAAGGAGTATATCCGCAAGACGCCCCATCTAAAGCACTACAACAGCCTGGACGATGAGACCCTGATCGAAAGCGACATGACTTTTTATCCGCTTTTGTCCCGGACCCTTTCCAGGGGTCTGGACCGTTCGCTTTTGGGGGGCTTTTTTGTTGAACTGGGCAAGAAGCGGATGGGCGACGGTTTTCCCATTTCGGAGGTGATTTACGCGGTGAATCTGGCGCAGAAGGTGGTGATTGAGTATATCATGACCGAATATGCCCCGGAAAACACCCTGCGGATGTACCAGTCCATGGGGATCATGACGGAAGTTTCGGAATTTTTTCTTCTTGGCTGCTTTTACCTGACCAAGGGTTTCCTCGAAGCCACTTATACCTACATGAACAGCAAAGACAAAGTTTCCAAGGAACTGTTGAACAAGTATTTCCGGGATGATTTTTTCTTTAAGCAGGATTAAAGCAGGATTAACTAAGCAAGGTTAGCGGTGCGGCAAGAGGTAAAAAACAGTGGATATTAAGGAATCCCTGGAAGAATTTAAGATTATCTTTTCCGTTCCCCTGCCGGGGGGGCTGTCCTTTAGATTCTTTGGCCAGACTGTCAATTCCATTGATATTAACGAGACGGTGCTTGTCTCCTGGGTGGTGATGGCCCTTTTGATCCTGGCTTCCCTGCTCCTTACCCGCAGGCTGAAGGAGATTCCCAGGGGTTCCCAGATTTTTCTGGAATGGGCGGTGGAATTCCTGAACAAATTTTCCGGGGAGCATTTTGGAAAACGGGCCCAGCTTTACGGTCCCTACATCGGTACGGTGTTCCTGTTCCTCTTTTTCGCCAATATTATCCCCGCCGTCTCCCCTATGGCCATAAGGGTCCTGGGTCTGGAGCCTCCTTTTGTTATTAAACCCCCCACCAGGGACATTAACCTTACCGCAGCCTTTGCCCTTCTTTCTATCCTGCTGGTCCTGTTCGGGGGGCTGCGGGCCCGGGGGATCAGGGGCTGGGCTAAGAATTTGCTCCACCCGGTCCCCATGATGCTTCCCTTTAATCTGCTGGAGTACATTATCCGCCCCCTGTCCCTGTGCCTGCGGCTTTTCGGCAATATCCTGGGGGGTTACATCATCATGCTTCTGGTGGAACAGGCCCTGCCCGTCCCCCTAATAGTTCCGGCGGCCCTATCCCTGTACTTTGACTTTTTTGACGGCCTTATCCAGGCGGTGGTGTTCTGCTTCCTGACCACCCTGTTCGTGGGGGAGGCGGTGGAAGTGTAGCGGTTGTTTTTGCGGTTCGTGGGATGTTCCGCGTGGGGCGCGGCAAAGTCCCGGGGGTGGTTTCAAAAAAAACGGGGAAACCGGCCCATGGAGGTTTTCCCAAAACTTCAGTTTTGGGAGACAAGCTCTGCTTGTCCAGCAACCTTGAAATGTTAATTGCGAGGAGGAGATTTACCATGACTGACCTTTTTTTTCTTATCGGGGCGGGTATCGCGGTACTCACCGGCATCGGCGCCGGTATCGGTATCGGCCTTGCCACCTCCGGCGCTTCCCAGGCGATTAGCCGGCAGCCGGAAGCTTCGGGGAAGATCATGACGGTCTTCTTCCTGGGTATTGCCCTGGCGGAAGCAACGGCGATCTACGGCTTCGTTATCGGTATTCTGATCGTCCTTAAAGGCATGTAATGCTTAACCCTTCAATCGCTACCTTCCTAATTACCCTGATCAACGTGGTTCTCCTCTTTGTGGTCCTCCGGGCGCTGCTGTTCAAGCCGGTTACGAAATTTATGGCGGAACGGAGCAGAAAAATCGAGGAAAGCCTCGCCGGGGCGGAACGGGAAACGGCTCAGGCCCGGCAGCTCCTGGAACAATACCAGGGGCAGTTGAAAAAAGCCGATGAAGAGGCGGAAGCGATCATCAAAGACGCCCGGGAAAACGCCGGGCGGGAGGCGGAGCGGATCATTGCCGAAGGGAAGGACCAGGCGGAACGGATGATCGCCGCCGCCCGGGACCAGATCAACTCTGAACGGCAGGCAGCCCAATCGCTGTTCAAAGCGGAGGCCGCCGCCCTGGTGGTGGCCGCGGCGGGCCGGCTCCTGATGCGGGAGCTGAACCAGGAGGATATGCGCCGCCTGGCCGCCGGCCTGCTCACGGAAGTATCCGCCGGAGAGTTTTAGCAGCCCGCCGCAACGCGGGTTTTGCGCCGCCTTGCGCCGCGAAACCATGCTTTGCGGGCTGCCGCGGAGCTTTGGTTCGATACGGTTTGCGGGCTACGGCTTGCGGGCTTTAACATGGTTTGCGGGCTTTAATATGGTTTGCAGGCTAAAAAATCGCCTATAGGCGGGAGGTTTTATGCGCGAAGCGCGGCAAACTGCCGGGATCTTTGTTCCGCTGTGCTGGGCCCGGGGTTTTGTCAACGCCGCCGGGGATACCGAAGCCGCGGCCCTGGCCCTGGAACTTGTCAAGCTTATAGAACCGGTCCTCCTCTCTATCAAGGGGCAGGTGGCGGGTACTGTGGCGGCCCGTCATCTTGGACGCATGTTCCGTCAAGCCTTTGCCGCCGTCCCGGCGGAGGGCGGGGGGCCGGAAAACCGGTCCAGGGAACTGGCCTTGAGCCTTATACTCCTGCTGGTAAAAAAGAACCTGCTGAAACATAGCGGCCCGGTTATCGGGGCCATAGAACAGGAACTGGATACCCGGCGGGGGATTCTCCGGGCCCGTTTGGAATTTGCCCAGGACCCCGGCGCCGAATTTCTGGATCAATTAAAAAAGTCGCTTATGATAAAGACAGGGGCGGCGGGAATCCGGCTAAGTACCGGCGTTAATCCGGAGTTACTTGCGGGCTGCCGCCTGCGGATTGGCGGTGACAGTATTGACGCGAGTCTGCAGGCCCGGCTTAAAGGGCTGGAGGCGGAGCTTGCCAGGGCTTAACGGCCTGCCGTGCCTGCGGGTTTTTGCGGGTAAAGCGCGGCAAAGCGCTGGTTTTGGGCCTGTCTACGGAGGTTGTTGATGGCCGATTATGAAAACCTGGCCAGGGTTTTACAGGAACAGATTGCACACTGGGAGGGAAAACCCTCCTCCGGTTCTTCGGGCTTTGTGGTCCAGGTTGGGGATTCGGTGGCCACTATCTACGGCCTGGATAAGGCGGTGTACGGGGAACTGGTGGATTTTGATTCCGGGGCCACGGGGATAGTCCTTAATCTGGAGGAGGAGGGGGTGGGCTGTGTGCTCCTTTCCGGGGAATCCCTGGTAAAAGAAGGGGAGGAAGCCCGGGGCGCCGGCAAGGTGGTATCGGTCCCCGCCGGCGCCGCCCTCTTAGGCCGGGTAGTAAACCCCCTGGGGGAACCGGTGGACGGCAAGGGCCCTGTCGCCGCGGAAGAATATTTGCCGGTGGAAAGCCCCGCCGCCCCGGTTATCGACCGGGGTTCCGTGAATCAGCCCCTCCAAACCGGCGCCCTGTCGGTGGACGCGATGATCCCCATAGGCCGGGGCCAGCGGGAACTTATCATCGGGGACCGGCAGACCGGGAAGACCGCCCTGGCGGTGGACACGATCATCAACCAGAAGGGAAAGAACGTGTACTGCGTATACTGCGCCATCGGTCAAAAATCGTCCTCCGTGGCGGCTATTATCAAGAACCTGGAGAAGTTCGGGGCCATGGACTACAGCTTCGTGGTACTGGCCTCGGCGTCGGACTCCGCGGCCTTCCAGTACCTGGCCCCCTATTCGGCGGTAGCCATGGCGGAACACTTCATGCGCCAGGGTAAGGATGTGCTGGTGGTTTACGATGATCTTTCCAAGCACGCCGTGGCCTACCGGACTATCTCCCTGCTCCTCCGCCGCCCTCCGGGACGGGAAGCTTTTCCCGGAGACGTATTTTATCTTCATTCCCGGCTTTTGGAACGGTCCGCCAAGCTCTCCAGTACCAGGGGCGGGGGTTCCATCACCGCCCTGCCCATTGTGGAGACCCAGGCGGGGGATATTTCCTCCTACATCCCCACCAACGTCATTTCCATTACCGACGGCCAGATCTTTCTGGATTCGGAACTCTTTAACTCCGGTTTCCGGCCCGCCGTTGATGTGGGGCT
>JAIRNB010000270.1 GCA_031258265.1 Treponema sp.
GCGGTCCGGGTCCACAATGCGCCGCATCATGGATAGACTCCAATTATCTTAATATCAGAATATATGCAGAAAGAATCCAGGTCAACGAATTTTTAGAATGGGACGGGGTTTTGTTCAAAAGTCCCAGCGGGGACCGCCCTGCCCCGGAACTGAACCGCATTATCTAATATACAGCCTGCCGGCAGGATGCCGGCTGTGATAAACGCATAGGTTTTTGCGGCGCAAAAACCTACAGCCCACAAATGGCATGGATGCCATTTGTGGGCAGCGCACGGGATTGGAGGGGCCCGCAGGGGCCACCGCAGTCCCGCCGGAGGCGGGACGAGGAGGCCGGAGCGGGTAAGGGACCCGCGGAGCCCCGGAAAGCCCGGTTTTTGCGTGCCTGGCACGCAAAAATGCGCCCAAAAACAAACAAAGAAAGTAAACGCCGGAACCCCCGCCGTGTTTACATTACCGGCGGACTCTGGGTATCATCGAAAACCGGGAGCTTACTCTGAGAAACCTTTTTAATCCGGGCCTCCGCAGCCGCATGTCCGCTGTTCTGTATGTGGTTTTTTTGTTCCTGCCGCCGGGACCTTCCCTTTCCGCCCAGGGCTACTTCCGGGGCTTTACCGCTCTTATGGTCCTGGAAACCCGTTATTTTGAAATAATCTATCCAAAAGAGTCGGAGGAGGCCGCCCGGCGTCTGGTCCTGTATGCCGACGGCGCCTACGAGGAAATTTCCACCCGGCTGGGGATTTCCGTAGACCGCAGAATCCCTGTGGCCATTACCCCCCATACCGACGAATTCAACAGCTACATGAATTCCATGCCCTACCCCCATATCATGCTTCTGGATACCCCCATGGACGGGGAGTGGAGTACCTTTGACGCTTCCCTGGAAAAACTCTTTCTCCACGAAATGACCCACGCGGTTTCCCTAAGCACCAGGGGAAAGGTCCTGGGATTCTTCCACCGGATCTTCGGCGGCTGGGTTTATCCGCCGGCCTTTAACGTACCCCCCTTTATGACCGAGGGGATAGCGGTAAGCTTTGAAAGCTTCGAAAACTACGGCCGGGCCAACGATCCCCTGATAAAACAAAAGCTGCGGCAGGAAAACCACGAAGGCAAATTCCTCAGCCCCCATCAGGTTTCCGGTGTTTCAGATATGCCCTCCGCAGCCCAAGGGGCCTGGTACGATTACGGCGGCCTCTTTTCCCGGTATCTGCAGGAAACCTACGGCATGGAAAAATACGCGGAACTCTGGCGGCGTTTAGGAAGGGGATTTCATTTTTCCTTCTTCTTTTACAATAACGGATTCTATTACTACTTCAAACAGGTATACGGCGTCTCTGTCCTGGATGCCTGGAACGGCATGAGGGAATCCCTGGCCCTGGAAAACCTGGAAAACTCCAGCGGGATGATCGTAAAAAAGGGCCTCCCCTTCAGATCCGGCGGCGCCCCCAGCCGTATTACCGGAATGGCCGCCGCGGGGGAAAGAGTCTTTGTGCTGGACCGCTATACCCGCCGTTTGTTTATTTACAACAACAAAGAGGAAAAGACAGAACTTACGATCCCCATGGATACATCCGCCTACGATGTAAACGTCTCCGCCGAGGGGGATCGTTTTCTTGTTTCCTCCTACCGCCGCCGCAATTCCCTGGCGGAAGCGGTAGTTACCGAATATTCCAGTAAAACCGGACGGCCCGGCAGAACCTGGCATAGGCTGTACCGGGGAAGCTATTTCCGGGACGGCGTCGTGGGAATCGCTTCCCGGGGACACCAAAACCGCATCGTTTTTCGGACAGGAATCCCTCCGGGGGTAAAAAATTCCCAAACCGAAGAAGTGCTGCTGGAAGGCGGCGCGGCGCTTTTGTTCACCAATCCCCGGCCCCTGGACGACAGATGGATCGCCTTTACCGCGGTTCGCGGGGGAAAAAGGGAACTCTGTTTTTACGACTACGATACCAAACAGGTTTACCGCGCCGCCACCGCTCTTGGCGATGATGAAAAACGCTGGGAGTTTATCCGCTATCTTCAGGTTTCCGGGGGACGGCTGCTCTTTGGCTACGATCACGATGACCGGATGTACAAGCTGGGGATGATCGACATTACGGAGCTTGGGGCGGGGCCGGCGGCGGAAACAGGGGAGCCGGCCCTGAGCGCCTTTTTTACCGAGCGGGATTTTTCCGGCGCCGTAGCCTTCCCGGTCCTGGCCGGGGAGGCCGTCTACTACAGCGGGCGGTTCTTTGAATCCGACCGCCTGATGCGTTACCCCGAAAGCCCGGAAGCCCTGGGGGGAATTTCCACAGCCCTTTACCTGCTGCCCTGGGAAGCGGAAACGCCGCCGGGGAACCGCGCCGGACCCGAATCATCCCCGCCTTTCATCTTTGGGCAGCCCGCCGAAGCGTCTTCCGTACCCGGCCCTCAGCCGCTTCCGACCAAGGTCTATCTCCCCTTTAAGTACCTTAATCCCCTCAAGCTCTGGTTCCCCTTCCCCCTGGTCCGCAACGATCCCGATACCGTCTTTAGCCTTGACGGCGGGGGAATATACAGCCTTATGATTGATCCCTCCGAATCGAATACCATCGTTTTGCAGGCGGCCATGGACGCCCGGTTTATGCTGGCAAACATCAACATCAGTTGGATAAATACAAACCTGGGCTTCCCCCTGGAATTTAAATTTTCCGATGATGTAACCGCCGGGGATATACCCTACCGGGCAGCCCGGTTCAGCCTACAGTCTTCCTTTACCCACTCCCTGGGAAGCCAGGGCTTGAAGCTCCTCTGGGGGACGGGTTTTGGCTTTTCCCGGTTTTATATGGGGAACGGGGAAAATTCCGCGTATACCTGGGATTTTCATAATTGGACATCCAAGCTGATGTTCGAAACGGGAATAAGTTCACTAACCGTCCAGCCCTGGGAAACCTTTGGCCATGGCTTTCAGTTTCGGGCAGTCGGCTGGGAACTGTTTATCGACAGACAGTCCAACTTTTCATGGAAACCCTGGCCCCGGATCGACGGCTATTTTCAGGCCGCCTTTGAACCCTTTGTACCCCTGCGCTTTACCCTCTACGGCGCCTGGGATTCCTATACCGCCGGCATGAATTTGCAGGGCACATCTTCCCAGTACGCCGCCCCGGTCTTCCAATCCGTGTCGATTGGGGAGTATCAAAACCCGCAGATCAGGGGCCTTGAATGGATCGCCGGGGGGGAACTGGAAGCGCGGCTTTTTTCACTGGATGTCCAGAAAGGCGTTTCCCATCTCTACATCAACCGGTTTTTGGGGACTCTCTCTTACCGGGCGGCCCTTTACGATGCCGGAGGCTTTCCCCAGCCCGAAGGGGACAAGCTGGGGGCCCGGCTAAGGCTGCCCCAGTCCCTGGTTTTCCGCCTGGGGGCCGGATTATCCAGCGCGATCTTTACCGGCCGTCCCATCCAAGTTACCGCCTACTTCCAGACGGCCCTCAAGCTTTCCAGGTTTGCGCAGGGGCGGACAGGTTTTGAGGAACTTATCACGATAAGTCCCCAAATTAACATAAGTTACTAACCGGGAGGGGTTTATGGCTGTCAAAAAATGGTGGATCGATTATCCCTGGAGAATGGTGCAGACCAATCTGCGGCAGATAGACTGGGCGGATATTAACGCGGAACAGTACGTCCGGGACCTTAAGGACTTTGACGCCACCGTGGTTTTGCTTAACGCCGCGGGGATCATTGCCAATTACCCCGTACAATCCGAATTTGAAACGGTAAATCCCTTTCTTACGGGGGA
>JAIRNB010000055.1 GCA_031258265.1 Treponema sp.
AAAATGGCTTCCGAATTTTTAGTGCCGTAGGTGTTGATATGCTCGATAGCCTCCGCCGTGGAGTCCACGGTTTTGACGGCCAGAATATAGTCAAGAAATTCGGTGGCCCAGTCTTCCTCCACGGCATCTTTAAGCACAAGACCGGCGGGGAAGGGAGGCCGCAGCGCCGCCTTTGAAGGGCCGTCACAGCGAAGTTCCGCCTTTCCCGCCAGCCGGGCGGCCAGAAGGGGCATAAGGGAAGGAAGGACGCCGCGGTGTATTAGCACCGTTTCTACGGCGTTGCAAACTCCGGGTTTTTGCAGTTTGGCGTTTTCGATGATGTCCACTGCCCCGGAAATATCCGCGCCGGCGTCCACGTAGATATGGCAGTTTCCCTCCCCGGTTTCTATCACCGGGATCCGGGCATGATCCACAACCCGGCGGATAAGCTCCCGGCCGCCCCGGGGCAGAACCACGTCGATAAAACCCCTGGCCCCAAGAATCTCGTCCACCTCGTCCCGGCTGCCGGATTCCGCCAGGGCCAGGGCCTCCGCCACGCCCCCCGCCGAAGCCAGGGCCCCTTTAATAACGCCTACCAGGGCTTTGTTGGACCAGAGGGCCGATGAGGAACCCCGCAGTAATATGGCACAGCCGGATTTGTAGGCAAGACTAAAGGCATCGACAGTAACATTGGGCCGGGACTCGTAAATGATCGCCGCCACCCCTATAGGTACCGTCCGCTCCTCAATGACAAGGCCGTTGGGCAATGTCCAGCCGGTTTTGATCCTGCCGACGGGGTCCTCCAGGCGGATCACCGTATGTATTCCCCCGACAATCGAATCGATCTTCTTTTCGTTCAGAAGAAGCCGGTCAACCAGGGCCTCCCTCATGCCGGCCTCCCGGGCCCGGGCAAGGTCCCGGCCGTTGGCCTCCAGGATGGCAGGACGGTTTTTATCGATGGCCGCCGCCGCCGCCGCCAGGGCCGCATCTTTTTCCTTCCGCGTCTGCAAGGCCAGGATCTTCTGGGCATTTTTAAGGGAATGAAAAACAGGAACGAGGGAATCCATGACATGCTCCTTCCGGTACGGGGATTGCGGCAAAAAACCGCCGCCTTGCCGCGCGAAAGCCTGGGTTTTTAGGGCGCGGACAAGGCCAAACCAAACACCCTTCGGTGGACCGGACCTCCCTGAAAAACTACTTGATCAGGATAAATTCCACCCGGCGGTTTTTCCACCAGCCGTTTTTATCTTCATGGGGCGCTATGGGCCGGGTACCGCCCATACCGACCGCGGTAAGACGCTGACGGGCGACCCCATAAGCGGTCAGCTCTTCCACCACCGTCTTGGCCCGGGATTCGCTGAGGGGCATTAACTCGTTTTTCTCTTCCCGGGCGGTCTTGAGTACAGCGTTGCCATGACCTTCCACCGTTACCCGGTAGCCGCCAAACTTGTTGAGCGCCTGCGCCATACGCCGCAGTATCCATTCATTGCTGGCAAGGACATTTGGCGGAAGACCCTCAAAAGTCCCCTTGTTCGCCGCAAACACAATAGAGGGAACCTGCGCCCTGAGTCTATCCCCTTCCCGGATAACAAGGACATCCGTCTGGATAAGACCTTCCAGAGTAGAGATGTTTCCTTCAATGTCGGCCACAGTAAAGGTAACAAGATAATCGGAAGCGGACTGGACCAGTTCACCCTTTTCATTTTTTCCGTCCCACTCGATATGGGACGGAGGATCGCCCTCCCCTTCAAAATGGGCAAACAGCACATGGGGATCCACCGGTTCCCGGATATTCACGGTCCAGCCTCGGATAGGAGATTCGTCCTCCACGCCCAGGGCTGCGATATACACATCGTTCACCCCATCGCCGTCGGGACTAAAGTAGTCTATTGGAGAATTGAAACTTAAAACCGGCCCTTCCCTGTCCCTGTGCGGCGGGGGGGCGGGTTCCCCGGGGGGTAGTTTTACTACGGGGGGCGGCTCCACGGGAACCGGTTTTGCCGCCGGGGGTGGGGGCGGAGGCAAAGATATTTCCACAGTCTGTGAACTTTGACATCCGGCCAGAACGATACAGAGGACTGCCATGAATATTATGTATTTTTTCATGTTTTTTTGTTCTTTACTCCACTAATAAAAGTATTTTTTCACGGGTTCTTTCGGCGGTATAAACACCGCTGCCCGGATCCGAGTCCATATATGCCTGCATTATGGATAGATCCAACTATAAGATCCGGTTTTACAGAAGTAAAGAAAATATGCCGCAAAAATAAAAATACAGGGGAATGAAACACACGCCTTAAAAGCCGGCGCGGCGGTTTTTATATTTTTTTATGAATTTTGGAACTTTTTTGCTAATTCCTCTAAAGCGTCGCCGCTTAACCGGTAGGTGGTCCATTCATCCATGGGCCTGGCTCCCTGGCCTTTGTAGAATTTTATTGACGGCTCGTTCCAGTCCAGGCAGGCCCACTCAAAGCGGCCGCAGTTCCGGTCCAGGGCAAGCCTGGCAAGAAAGGTGAGGAACAGTTTCCCCAGCCCTTTTCCCCGGTAGAGGGGCTTAACAAAAATATCTTCCAGGTAAAGCCCCGGCCTTCCCACAAACGTGGAAAAAGTGTGGAAAAAAAGGGCAAAGCCCGCGGGAACGCCGTCATATTCGGCAATAAGTACCTCAGCTTTTTTCTCATCGAAAATATATTTCTTATAGTTTTCCCCGGTAGCCTCTACGGAATCCAGCAGCCCTTCATATTCCGCCAGGGCGCGGACAAATTCTAGGATAAGGGCGGTGTCATCCGGTTCGGCGAAGCGGAGGAGGATGTGTTCGTTTATCTGATATTTTTTCACAGGAATCTCACTGGTACATGATAACATAGGGCCGGGGATCCAGGGCATAGACTTCCGGGGGACTCAGGAGAGGCTGGTCGTAACCCGCGCCGGGGATGCCGGAATTGTAAAACAGTTTAAAGCCCTTAATGGGAATATTTTGGGCCCGGGCGTTAAAAGCATAGGTGTCCCGCTTTATGTGGGGGGCTCCAAAACCATCGGCGCAGTGTACCAGCCTTACCCGTTCAAAATCGCTTTTTACCTTTTCACGTTCGGTGATCATCCGGTAATTAAACTGATGGACCACCAAAAGCCGCTCCCCGGGAATCTTATTTTCCCTGATGTACCCTTCCATTGCCTCCTGGGCCCGGTTAAGCTCGTCCGCAGTAATGCTGCCAATCTCCTGCATGGGCTTCTCGGTGCGCCATTCCGGGTCCAGGGCCAAATGTACATTGGGATAACGGAGCCAGGGGAACATCCGTTTAAGGGAATCAACAGGATCGTAGCGGCCTATCTGATGATCAATGAAAATGAGGATGTCCCGTTCCAGGGCGTACTCAATCCATTTGGTAAGCAGCCCTTCGTTGATGATGCCGATGTCCCCCTTGGGCCAGACCGTACCAAAGATAATATAAAAGGCCCGGCGGACTCCCCTGCCGCCGTTGGCCCCGGCATATTCGGCGGCCAGCTTGGTCAGCATGAGGTCCAGTTCCTCGATGGGGTGACGGCCCAGAATTCCCATGTTCCGGGAGGAGGGATGCCCATAGAAGGCTACAATATCGCTGTTGAGGAGGATAGAGGAATAATCTATTTCCGCGTCAAGGGCTTCCTCCTGCGGAGAAGCCCAGTAGGGGCGGGAATCCTCCTGCCCCGCCAGGGCGGCGATATAGCCGGTAAAGTAAAGGGAGGGGAACCGGGGGGCCGTTTTTTTTTCGCCCTGCACAATGGAAAGAACGGGGACAGGGGGAAAACCGGAAACCGGCGGAGGGGTGGGGGAATCGTCTGTCTCCGCGTTGCCCGGCGAAGCGCTCTGGGCCCCAAGCCGGATGGAAAAAAGACAGAAAAGAAATACAAAAGCCGCCGTCATGGTTCTCCCGTTCATAGTGGCACAAGTATCGGCAGAAACATGGAAAATATTAAGGTCGGAGCCGGCAGCCTGTGGCACTTGCAGGTTTTCGTGGTTTTCATTGAAAAAACCACAAAAACCACGATTATTGAGCATGCTTTGGCGGTCTGCAGGGTATATTTTTGGAGTAAATTGCAAAAATATACAATTTTGGGGCAAAGCCCCACAAACTCCCGGCAGGCTGTCAAGGCTAAAGAACCGGATTCTTTATTCAATCATATTTTGTAATTCGGCCGCGTCTAAAAGCAGCCAAACAGGGGACCGGCGTTTACTTTTTTATGGTTATCAGGGCGCATTTTTGCGTGCCCGCAAAAACCGGGCTTTCCACTCCAATTCCTCGACTTTACCTGTGGTAAAGTCTGCGGTATTTCCGTTTCAATCCCTTGCGCGGCCCAAAAATGGCATTCATGCCATTTTTGGGCACGTCTATCACAGCCGACCCCGCGGCGCGCCCGCCCGCCTAAAGACGCCCTTGCTTTTGGCCGAGATAAATACAGTTGCCGTGCGCCGGGCGGGTGTTACATTTTTTCCTTAACGCCCCTTACCAGGGCAATTACTTCGCCCCT
>JAIRNB010000279.1 GCA_031258265.1 Treponema sp.
CTCCGTGGGGTAAACCCGGCGATTTTTCGAGGGGTCTCCGGTGATTACCAGGGCCCGCTTTATACCATGGGCGCGAAAATAGCCGGTATGGGGGAAGGGCTCTGCGGGATCAAAGTCGATGGCCCGCAGATGGGGCATCAGCTCCGGCCTTTTTCCCGCCGGGGAAGAGAGCCCGGAGAGACAGTTTTTCAGAATCCCGCAGGCTTCCCAGGATCGCAGGGAAAAGCGGAGCAGATCCGGTATGTTGATCAGGCCAATCCGGCTGAAATGCCCCGCGGTTTCCGCGGCGGCGATAAGGGATTCCGTGTTACGGGGGATGGCCTCCAGGGAAACTAACATGGATCCCTGACGATTCGCAGTTCGCCGCGAAAAGCCGGCGAAACCGGAGTATTGTTGTCCCGCTTATCCTCAGAGCGGCGGCCTTCAAAGGCGGCGGCCCAATCCCAGCCTTCGGCGGGGAATTCGGTCTGCCAAAGCTCCACGGTTTGACCGGGTTTTACCTCCCCCAGGTAGTTTATATCCAAGCGGGCCCGGCCGCAGTTTTCCAGGGTCCCCATCTCCAGAAGGTCCTGAATCCACTGGACGTACCGGGCATTGTTTACATGGCCGTTGTAATCCACATCGGAATAGAGGGCCCTTCGTTCCCCCATCTGCCGGGAACCGCTCCAACTTTCCAGGGAGGGGGGGACTCCATCCATGGCGTTAAGCCCCTCGTTCATGGGCAGGGTTTCCATCACCGCCTGGGGACGCAGGGGGCGGCGTTTTTCCATGTCCAGGATGATCCAGCAGCTCCGGCCCCTCACCACAGGGACGCCGGCGGCATCCCGGATGTCATAGTCCCGCAGGGCAAAGAGCTTTTCCCAGCCCCGGGGCCAACTGCGGACGGTGAGGGGCTCCTTCCATCTGGGCCGCCGGTCCCAGACCACCGAAAGCCGGGAAAGGACCCATATCTGCCCGGTTTTTACCATGGCGTCCCGGCCCACCCCCAGGGCTTCCGCATGGTTAATGGCGGCCTCCTGGAAAAAGTCGAAGGTAGAAGCCAGAGTCAGGCGGTCTGAACGGTCGATGGCGCCAAAACGCAGGTTGAAACTTTCCTGTTGAATATCCATACCCTTTATACAATAGCGGAACCGGCCTTCCATGAAAATAGCGGGTCCGGTCTTTTAGGGCCTTGACACACAAGGGCCCGGCGGGCTAAGGTCTTTCTACCTTGTTTGGGGGTGTAGCTCAGTTGGCTAGAGCGTGTGAATGGCATTCACAAGGTCAGGGGTTCAATTCCCCTCACCTCCAGTAAAATTTTATCCTGACGGCAGATTTTTCACTGAAAATACATTTTGTTCACAGTGATAAATGGGGGAATTGAAGGGGCTTTGCGGCCGGTTTGAGGCGAGACATCGCAGCCTCAAACCGGCAAATCCGCAGGACGCGGATTTAGCAATGCCCCCGGCCTGGAAGGAGCAAACAGGAGGTTTGCGACTGTAAGGCAATTCCCCTCACCTCCAGTAAAATTTTATCCTGACGGCAGATTTTTCACTGAAAATACATTTTGTTCACAGCGATAAATGGGGGAATTGAAGGGGCTTTGCGGGAGACACGGCGGGATAGGAGGGCCGTATGGCAATTTCAGGACTCCGCGGACACAGGGCTGCCAAAAAAGCTTGAAAAACCTCTGCGGACAGCTTCTTTAGCCCTGCCGGGAAGCGGCCAGGTCCCTGGACAGCCCCCTAAGGGGCTTTTACTTTTCATGTTTCGTCTTTTGTATATTTCATATATACCAGATAATTTATCCCGCTAAATTTTGAGAATCCCTGCTTCTTCCTGCATACCTCTTTATAACCCAATTTCCTATAGAGCTGTAACGCGCCTGTGTTGGTATCCGCCGCTTCCAGTATATATTTACTGTATCCGGGCAGCGTAAATATATGATTCATAATCGCCGTCGCCACCCCCATTCTTTTATATTCCGAAGCGGTGGCGACAAATTCAACGGAGGCCGTTTTTTCGTCCATCCCCGTTTCCGCCGGGTATTTCGGGTATTTGTTAAAATAATTCTTAAAAACCATGGCGGCAAACGATCCTTTGATTAGCCCCAGGTGCTTTTTCAGTATTTTTTTATCATGTTTTATGCAAAAATGCTTTTCATCCACACAGGCGGTTATTCCGGCGATTTTTCCGTCTATTACCGCCGCATAAAAACAGTCAAGGACAAATACATGGGAAAACGCCCTAATTAACCTGCCCGGATCCTTTGAAAAGAATCTTAAATCCCTGCCAAAGGCATCCACAAATATCTCACTTATCCTTTCCCGTATGCCGCCGCCGAATTCATCCGCCCGTCTAATTTCCATGATTCCCTCCGGCCATACTTAAACGATAAACCATTATAATTTTTAAGCGGCTGTTGTTCAAAAACCAAAGTTTTTGAACGGCTCTATTGAACAACTCTATTGAACAGTTCTATTGCTCCGCCCGGGAACCCGGCGGGGTCCAGCCGGGCATCGAAATTTCCATCCCCGAAATTTCCGCCGGAATTTCCGGCGTATTTTTTTGGGGGAAAAACAGGGAACGCGGGGAGGGAATGAGGCTCTGCCGCAGTTTCCGTAAGACCCCCAGTTCCGCGTGATTAGCGGCCAGTTTCTTTTCGGCGGCCTCCGCAAAATAGTTGAATTCCCGGCACACGCCGGGGGCGTTCCGGCGGCCGGCGGCTGCTCCAAAACCGCTCAGTTCAAAGGCCATGAGCCGTTCCCCGTTGATCCGGCGTTTCCCCGCCTCCCCGCAGCCCTTCGCATAACTTAGAAACTCAGGATTTTTTATCAGGGCTTCGATAAAAAAGGGGTGCAGGTCCTCCCGGGGGTACAGGAACAGGTTATAAAAAACGGCCCCCCGCGGCTTTTCTCCGGCGCTCCCGGCGGGGGAATCGTCCGCGGGCCGGTACCCGGCAAAATCCCCCAGGGGGCGGGGGCTTTCGGGGCCAATAATAAAAAAACGGTCAAAAAGGGAATGGACCATCCCGGATAAGACCCGGTTCTGATCCCGCAGTAATGCTGCCTTCGCTTCCATGCTTGAAAGGGCCCTGAGAATCCGGCGCTGAACTTCCAAACCGGGGATAGAAAACTCCAGGGTCTCCAGCTTTTTTAGATCGATTAACGGCGGTAACGGCGGCCGGGGGCAGGGCAGGGTATTGAGGAGGGCGCAGAGAAAAGCGGGGTCCAGCCCGGGTTCGCAGCTTAAGACATGAACACGGCTATTAGCGGAAAAGCGGCCGTTCACCGGGACGGCCCAGGGACCGCCGGCGGAAGGGGCGGCGATAAGGAAATATTCCCCCTCATAGGCATAACTATCGATCCAGGCGATGATCCCCTCCGGCCCGTAGTACGGATAATCCCCCGGCCGCCCGCCGCATTGGCGGCGGGAAAGGGAGAGCCGCTTTCCGTCGTGGTTCCGGGTAATATCCGCCAGCAGGACCAGTAGGGGCCGGGGATTCATCCCAGGTCCCCGCCCCGGATCTTCCGCAGGGCTTCCGCCGTTTGGCGGCTTAACCGGGATTCCTCCCGGACCAGGGCCTCAAATTCCGCCCGCAGGGCCTCGAATTGGGCGCCCCGGTTCGTCTCCTCCTCTTCTTCGGGGATGCCCAGGTAAAAAGCGGGGTTAAGGCTGTAAGCGGCGGCCCGAATCTGCGCGATATGCGCCGACAGGGCAAAGGAACGCAGGTCCCGGTAGGGTACGGTCTTGGGGAAACGCCAGTTGTGGTAGGTCCGGGCAATGCGGTTAATATCTTCGGCGGAGAATTCCCTCTGGCGGCGGTTTACGGGCCGGCCCAGGTTACGGGCGTCGATAAAAAGAACCTCGTCGCCACGGCGGCCCCGGCTGATCTTAGCCCGGGAAAAAAACCAGATACAGGGGCTGGGGGAATGGCCGCTGAAAATCCGGGCGGGAAGGTTCACCACGCAATCCAGGAGCCGGCCCTCCACCAGGGAACGGCGGATTTCCCGGTCCCCGGCCCTGGGGGAGGCCAGGGAGGAACGGGGGAGGATCAGCGCCCCAAGGCCGCCGGCGGAAAGCCGGTCCAGGGTGTAGCGTATCCAGAGGTAGGAATCCTCCCCCGGAGGAGGACAGGCGGCTATAAAGTCAAATTTAATATCCCTGTGGGGGTCCTTTTGCAGGGGGCCGTCGGCGTTCAGCCGTATTTCCGAGGCGTCAATGCCCCGGACCAGCAGATTCATCCTGGCCAAGCGCCAGGCTTCGGCCTCCCGTTCCTGGGCATAAAACGAAAGCTCCTGAAGTTTCCCCCGCCGGCTACTGACAAAATCCGCGGCCCCCGCCGGAAGATTCGCCGCGCCGCAGCAGGGATCATAGAAGCGGCCCCGGTAGGGTTCCAGCATAAGGGCCAGAAGATTGGCGATACCCCGGGGAACCGGGGCCGTCCGGGGCCGGACTCCCCGGACCAGGAGGGGCGCGGCCCTGGTTTCAAATTCCGCCATAAGTTCCGTAAAAACCTGCCCCGCCTCCGGGGCGGAAAGGCCGCCCAAAAGACACCCAAGTTCCGGCAGAAAAGGGGCATCCGGTCCCGGCGATTCAGAGGAACGGCGGCCCGCCGTCCGCGTTAAAACCCTGGGGAACAGATCCCTAAGGGCGGGGTTTTCCCGTTCAATGGCCCGGATCGCCCTGGCGATTACCGGAATTAAGTTCTGATCCGCGCCCTTGGCCGCTGGTTCAGGCCCCCCCTCGCCGTTTTTTTTCCCACCGGGAAAGATTCTGTCCCAGGCGGCGGAATCAGGCACAATGAAAACCTCCGGGTCCCTGTCCCGGCGTTCATTTTCGGGATCGCTTCCCCGTTCACCGGCTTGAAATTCGCGCCGCCCGTCCCCCCCGGCGGCCTGCGCCGGGGGGACGGGCGCATCTTTACTGTTGAATTCGGCGGCGGCGCATATAAACCGCAGAAACACAAGGCCCAAAATATCCTGGCAGGGATAAAAAGCTTTAGGGTCCTCCGTATCCCTGTCCAGACACAGTTTTTTTATTTTTTCCAGGACTTCCCGATTCCACTGTCCCATATTACCGCAGGCGCGCTATGAAATTCGCCGCATTGGATGTAAAGCGCATAATAATTATCCCCTCGCCGGACTTGCGGATGATCTTGGCAAAAACCTCGTCCCCCGCCGAATTGATCACCTTGATATTTTCAAAAACATTCAGGGACTCTTCCCCCTTTTCGGGAATAATAATGGCCTTCGCTATAGATACAGAAAGGATATAGTAATGCAGCTTTACTATCTCCACCCGCTTATCGTCAATCCGGTAACAGATAATGGGCGCCGGATCGGAAAGCCGGGTAAGGGGAATTTCATTGCTCCTGAGTTCCAGGAAATAAGGCGCCCCAATGCCGTCAATCTGGTATACCGTGATAGGTTCTTTCAGGCCCTTGGGCAGGATTTCCAGTTCCTGGCCTATCCGCAGTTCCGCCTTGATCAGGGACCTGGTATTCTCCGAAATTAGAATCTGGCCCCCGGTACTAAAACTCTCGATACGGCTGGCAAGATTAACATTACTGCCAATGACATTGTACTTCATGGACTTGGGGGACCCGATATTCCCCACGATAGTTTCCCCGGAATTGATCCCCACCCCCGTTTCCATCAGGGGATACCGGTTCTTGATGTTCCAGTCGTTTATTTCATCCATGGCGATCTGCATTTCCAGCGCGCAGGCTACAATGCTGTCCGGGTGGTTATCGTAGGCCACGGGGGCGCCGAATATAGCCAGAATACCGTCCCCCAGGAATTCTATCACCGTGCCCCGGTATTTGTGGATCACGTCCACCATGACGGAAAAGTAATGGTTCAGCATGGTCACGGCGTCTTCAACCCCCATCTGTTCGGACATAGAGGTAAAGCCCCGGATGTCGGAAAACAGGATAGAGATATTCTGCTTTTTACCCCCCAGGGAAAGGCCGTCGGGGGTATCCAGCAGGTCCTTTACGATTTCATCGGATAAATAGCGGCCAAAGGTTTCGTTCAGGGCCAGCACCTTTTTAGTTTCTTCTTCGACCATCTGCTGGAGATTGGTATTAAAAACATTGAGCTGCCGTATTTTTTGCCGGTAGAGGAGGAACATGGCACCGGAAGAGAGGATAGTGGCGATAATGGCGATAACCTGAAAGATGTAACGGCGGACCGTGGCGTCCCGCTGGGAAAGGATACGCTCATCGGATATGTCCACTCCGGCGGTGGCATAGATATTTCCGTTATGGTCAAGTATGGGGATCAGGGCGGAAAGAAGGCCGTCCCAGGTCATGGTGTATTCGTCAAAATGGGTAACGGCGGATACCTTCTTTTCGATTAGTTCTTTGGAAATATCCTCTATGGGAAAAAAAGTCTCCGGGGTGCAAATATCCTCGCTGTAGTCATTGTCCACGATGTACTGAATTTGCCCGCCCTCGTACGGCCGCCAGAAATACGCATAAAGGACATTATAATCCTCCGCGAATTCCACCAGCTTGTCCTTAAGGGCCCGGTATTCGGGAACAAATTCCCCCGCCGGGGTATAAATATCCTCCACGGCATGGTATTTATCCAACTCCTCGATGCTTACATGGCTTGCCAGGGCATGGGCGGCGGCCAGAAGAAATTCCTGGGTAGATTGTTCCATAAGCTTAACGGTATGCCGCAGGTTGATATTCGCGTTGATCGACAGGGTAAGCACAATAAAAGAACTAAGGATAAACGACAGCAGGGCGATATTGCTTTTTAGGATCTGCCGGGCTTTCATCTTGGCGCCGTCCTTATTTGTAATACCCCAATTATGCCACAAAGAAAGAATGCCTTCAATGCGTGCGGGAATAGGGAAGGAGGGGGAGCGCAGCGGTCCCTAAAGCCAGATACGTCCCAGGGCGCGGCCTTCTTTGCTCCCGGCCCCCCCTAGTTCCGTAGTCCTCCCGGGCTTCGCCCGGTCCGGTCTACTCCACTACCCCCCCTCTCGGTGTCAGCCACCTGTGCGGGGAATTTATCCTCTGCGGCGCCGCAGGGGTGTAATATACAGCCTTCGGCTTTTCGCCGGCAGGGATGCCGGCTGTGATAGATGTGCTAAAAAATGGCATGGATGCCGGCTTTAGTTCCAGCACAACGCGCTCCGCGCGTTGTGCCGCGCGCGCACTGGCCGGCAGGGATGCCGGCTGTGATAGACGCATACGTTTTTGCAAAGCAAAAACGTAAAGCTAAAAAATGGCATGGATGCCATTTTTTAGCAGCGCAAGGGATAGAGCGGAAATACCGGAGGCTTTACCGCAGGTAAAGCTGAGGAATTGCAGCGATAGCCCGGT
>JAIRNB010000186.1 GCA_031258265.1 Treponema sp.
TTACCCTCACCTACAGGCAGCCGTTTCAAGTTTAATACATGGATCTCCATTAAATCGTTAAACTCAAAATGTCCCTCCACCTCCAGCATCCTGAATACCGTGTGATACCTTTCGCTTTCCTGTATAAAATCATAATCCGTTATAATAATGGATATGGCCTGTTTCAATTCATTATAGTAACCGCCCATCCCCACCTGTTCGGTGATCATATTGGCCGAATAATAGGTTACCCGGGACCTCATCTCCGGCACATCGGAGACCTGTATTTCAATATCCAGGGACTTTCCGCTTTTGGTGCGCAGTTTTACATCGAGGATTTCCAGCTTGTCCCCGGCAAACTCCCGCTTCAGATGCGGGTCCACGATGACCAGCTCCTCGAATTCCTCGTCCGCCAGGTTGGGCAGGACGGCCTTCAGAAAATCGGCCAGGATGTCTTTGCTGCGCTGGTCGCCGAACAGGAGTTTGAAGGCGATGTCAACCTTGGGGAGCATGAGACTCATGGTATTACTATACCGGGAGCTATACAAAAAGCAAAGCCGGGAAATGGCCCCCCGTTATATTTTTTCAGCGCTGCCCTACGCTTCCCCCAGCGAAAAGTCACCGGTAATCTTGAAGCGCGGACCGTCACGGATCACTTCCAGGGAACGGCCGGGAAAGAAGCGGGGAAGCCGGTCCCTTACCAGTTCCGCCGCCCGGGTCATAAGGGCCTCAAAATCCTCCGAGGGCACCTTTTCCAGGGTGGCAACCCGGAGGGAAACCAGGTAGCCCCGGCCCTTTTCCGAACCGAGGCCGGGGGTAAAATCCGGGGCTACCTCAAAAAGGCCGTCCATTTCCGGGTTAGCCGTTTCCCCCCGCCGGGGCCGGTTTGGATGCAGGGAAAAACGGCCGCCATAGCGGTCCTCCAGTTCTTCATCAACCTGGCGGAAAAGTTCCTCCAGACTTTCCGTGAAGGCCCGCAGCTTGGGATGAACGTAGGACACGGCGGCCTTTCCCTTAGTTCTCCATGTTTTGGCCGTCGTACTCCTTGCCTATCCCCGCGGCAGGAAGCGCGGGGGGAACAGGAGATGCAGGCGGAACCGGCGGCCCGGCGGGCGTAGTATAAACCGGCGCGGCCGGCGCGGGTGCAACAGGAACCGCGGGCTGCGGCGGGACGGTATAGACCGGCTCAGCCTGGGGCGCGGGTGCAACAGGAGCCGCAGACGCGGCAGGAACCGCGGGCGGGACAGCATAGACAGCCTGGACAGGCGCGGCCGGAGCCTGAGACGCCGCCCGGGCTTCCGCGTAGGCCGGGGGCCGCGCAGCTTCAGCGGCCATGACATGGGGAAAACGGCCGCCTTCAGCGGGGATTCCGAAAATCCTGATCCCCTCATCGGGGAACTGCTTTTTTACCGCGGCCACCGCCCGGGCAATACCCTTGGCCTCCTCCTCCTCGCACCAGATGATCAGGGCGAAGTTCTCCTCCGGCCAAACAGCATCCCCCATGCGGGGGCCGGAACTGCCGATCCCAAAGACATTGGGGTATTTGGTGTAAAATTTCCCCACCTCTTCCCGGGAAAAGGCTTCAAGAATATTTTCCTCCACCGAGTGATTGGCGATAATCTCAACCCGGACCATCACAAAGCCTCCCCAAGGGACGCGACCACCTGGCCTTCATCCTTCGCCCGGCGTTTTTCCTTCCGGTGGGGCAGCCCCGCGGCGATCTCCTCCCGCCGGGCCTGGGCCCGGGCGGCCCGCTCATCGGAACGGCGGTTGATGATGTAGTAGACCGTGGGCATCAGAAACAGGGTCATCAGGGTACCAAAGGAAAGTCCCCCCAAGACGGTCTTCCCGATGGGGGAGACCATTTCCGAGCCTTCACCGGGGAAGAAAGCCATGGGTACCAGGCCCAGGATAGTGGTCAAAGTGGTCATAAGGATGGGCCGCAGACGGTTCCCCGCGGCCTCCACACAGGCGTCGTGGAGGGAGAATCCCCGCTTACGGAGGGTATTGGTATAATCCACCAGCACGATACCGTTGTTGACAATAACCCCCACCAGGACCAGGAGTCCTACGGCGGTAAGGATATTAAAGGTATCCCCGGTGATAAGGTAGATAGCCACAATGCCAATCACCGACAGGGGAATGGTAAAAAGGACGATAAAGGGGTCCCGGAAAGATTCAAAGAGGCTTGCCATGATCCCAAAGACCAGGGCGATAGCCACGGAGATGATTAGCACAAACTTTATCATCAATTCCACCATTTCGGAGTTATCCCCGGCAATTTCGATGACCACATCATCCTCCGCGGGGATCTCCTGGGTAACAAGATTGCGGATCTTTTCATCCAGCACGTTAAGCTTGGTCCCGGGGGGAACTCCGGCGGTTACATGGATAACCCGGCTTTGGTTTTCCCGGCTGATAGTCATGGGGCCGGTCCCCTCCTTGTAGGAGGCGAAATTGGACAGGGGAACCCGGCCCCCCGCCACCCCGCTGTTCACAAAGATATGGTCCAGGGCAGGCCGGGTACTGCGATCCGCCTCCGCCAGAATTAACACCACATCGTAGTCGTGGCCTCCGCTTTTGTAGCGGGTGGCAGTAATGCCGTCCACCGCAGCCTTGATCTCGTTCCCGATAGTATAGGTGTTAAGACCCAGGGCATAAACCCGCTCCCGGTCAATCTCTATCTCTATCTGGGGGAGTCCGTCCTGCAGGCTTACCCGGGGTTCCGTCACCTCATCCGGGAGCCTTTCCTTTAAGAGGGAGGCTATCCGTTCAGCCAGGGCTTTCCCCTTTACCAGGTCATCGGTACGGATCACAATATCCACCGGATTACTGCTGCCCATCATCATGCCCCCCCCAAAGTTAAAGATAACCCCGGGGAACTCACTGAAGTGATTCCGCATGATTTCCTTAATTTGGTTGGCATCCATGGTCCGCTCGTTGTATCGGGGCAGGTTGATCCGCAGGGAGCCCGTATTGCCGCCCCCACCGGAGAACATACCCCCGCCCCCGGCGTTCAGCGTGACATCCTTGTACCCGTGAACCTCCCTCTCCACGATAACCTGGAGCCGGCGGAGAGTCGCTTCGGTTTCCGCCAGGGGAGTACCCATGGGCAGGGTGGCGTTGATCGACACATTGTCCTGGTCCTGATCGGGCATAAAGACCCAGCCGATGACCCAGACCATGAAAACGCTTCCCGCGAACAACACCAAGAGTACCGACACGGTAAGGGCCTTATGGCCCAGGACCCAGTTAACAGCCCGGCGGTAGGCGTTCCCCAGACCGTCAAAGAAACGTTCAAAAGCCCGGTCTAAGGGGGCCAGGAAGCCCCGCAGGGGCTTCTGCTTCCGGGTAACCAGGGGGAAGTAGTGGCTGGAAAGGACCGGTACCAGGAAAACGGCGACCAAGAGGGAGGACGCCAGGGAGATAACCACCGTAAAGGCCAGGCCGGAAAACATTTCCCCCGCCATTTCCAGCATATCCTGGAACATCACCAGGGGGGCGAAAACACAAATGGTAGTAAAGGTGGAGGCCACAATGGCGACGATCATTTCCTGGGTTCCGATAACGCTGGCGGTGGAGAGTTTTGCCCCCTTCTCCCGGTAATGGTAAATATTCTCCAGAATAACAATACTATTGTCCACCAGCATCCCTACCCCCAGGATCAGCCCCGCCAGAGTCATCATATTCAGGGTAAGGTTGGCAAAGTACATCAGCATAAGGGTAATGATGATGGACACAGGAATACTAATTCCGATGATCAGGGTGGGCTTAATGGAACGCAGGAAAACGAACAGGATAATTACCGCCAGCAGCGCCCCCATGAGGGCGCTGGAACCAACCTGGTTAATCGAATGTTCAATTTGATCGGTGGTGTTAAACACCTCGGTAATTTTAATATCCTGGGGAATCTCCTGGGAGATCCGGATAAGCCGGGTCCGCAGTTCCTTGGCGGTCTGGACGGAATTCTTTCCGCTCTGTTTCTGCACCTGCATCATCACCGCGGTTTGGCCGTTGACATAGACCGCGCTGCTCTCGTCCCGGTAGCCCTCGAACACATTCGCTATATCCCGCAGGTATATGGTTTTAGGCAGTTCTATCCCCGCCGCGGAAACCCCTCCCCCCTTGTAGTTAATAGCGGTACTGCGGATCTCTTCCAGGGATGTGTATTCCCCCATGGTTGTAAGAATATAGGCCAAACCCCCTTCGGTGATGGTTCCCGCGGAGACCTGCTGGTTATTGGCGGCCAGCATCTTCTGTATATCGGTAACGGTAAGGCCGTAGGCTTCAAGCCGGTTTTGGGGAATTTCCACCCGGATGATCTTCTCCCGTCCGCCGTTTACCGATGCCGTAGCTACACCGGGAACCTGTTCAATCCGGGGGACAATCGTGGTTTCGGTTATCTCCCGCAGTTCCTCCGGGGACCGGTTCCCCGTCACAATAAGCCCCATAATGGGGATCATCGAAGGATCAAATTTGAAGATCATCGGGGTATCGGCGCCGGTGGGCAGGTAGTTTCGCACCCGCTCCAGGGCGTCCCGGACGGAATTAGATGCGTCCGCCAGATCCGTCCCGTAGGTAAACTCCATCATCACCATGCTGGAGCCCTTGGAAGATGTGGAGTTTACCGATTCAAGGCTGGAGACACTGGAGAGGGCGGCCTCCAAAGTCCGGGTAACGGAACGTTCCACCTCCTCCGGCCCCGCCCCGGTGTAACTGGTATAAACCACCAGGTAGGGAGGGTTGATCTCCGGCATTAAATCAATAGGAAGATTAACAAACGCGAAGACCCCCAGCATGATAAGAAGTACGAAAAAAACAAAAATGGTAGTGGGCCGTGAAACAACGGTTTTTGTAAAACTCATAATATATCCTTTTTGCGCCCTTAATTCGCGCTTCCCGGCGACGCCGCGGCCAGCGGCGGCTGACGCTCAATGATATTAACCCTGGCGCCATCCTGCAAAAGGGTCTGCCCGCGGACAATAATCTCATCCGCCGGAGAAAGACCTTCCGTAATTTCCAGCACCCCGTCAATAAGGATACCGGGGCTGACATTCCTGCGGCGGGCCACAAAACCCTCCCCGCTGTCGTAATTTGCTTCCACCACAAAGACAAAACTCTCGCCGAATCGTTCCACCAGGGCGTTGGCGGGAATCTTAACGATGTTCTCTTTTATCTCGGTGATAAGCCGCACCTTGGCGAACATCCCCGCCTTAAGTTTCGCATCCCGGTTATCCACATTGACCCGGACCTCCATGGTACGGCTGGCGGGGTCCACCGTGGGGGCAATTTCATGCACCGTCCCCCGGAAAATCTCCCCGGGCCAGGCGTCCAGGGTAATCTCGCAGGGCTGCCGCAGCCTGATCCGGGATATGAAGCGTTCCGCCACGTAAAGCTTTATCTCCAGGCCCCCGCCCCCGGCAATCTTCGCCAGGGACACCTGCTGGCTTATAGTCATCCCCAGTTGGGCGGGCAGACTTACCACGGTCCCGCCGATGGGGGCACGGACCACGCTTTCCACATAGTTCATCCCCGGCCGGGAGGGGTCCACCAGGGCGATAGGGTCTCCCTTTCGTACAACGCTCCCCGCGCCCACGTACAGCCGGGTGATCTTCCCCGCCGCCTCCGAGTAGGTATCCACAGTGGAACCCGCCACAATATCCCCGGAAAGGGCCAGGTAATCCCGAATCTGCCCCTGGGCGGGGCTGGTAGTGTTCACGGCGAAAACCGGAACCGGCGGCGCGGCGGGGGGGGCCCCCTTACTGGTAAGCCGTTCCTGGAAAGCCTTTATCCGGTCGCAGGAACTAAAACCTGCCCCTGCTATCAGCGCCAGGATGATAAAACCCCCGGCGCGAAAAAAAACTTTTCCCCGCATCAGTTTCCCCCTTCCCGCGAACTCAGGGTCCCAAAGGGGAGACCCATCGCGTATTCAAGATCAATAAGACCGTTCCGGTAGTTAAATTCCTGTTTCAGGATTTCCAGCCTGGCTTGGCGGAGCTGTAATTCGGCGTTCTGGACCTGTAACAGGTCCTGAAGCCCCGCCCTGTACGCTTCATCGGTAAGCTTATAGGATTGTTCCGCCATAGCCACCGTCTTGCCTTGGGCCTCCACCGTAACCTGAACCTGTTCCAGGGAAAGAAGGGTGTTGTAAATTTCCAGTTCCGTGCCCCGGATCATCTGGCTTATGCCGTTGGCGGTGGTTTTTATCTGGTTATCAATATCTTTGATAGCCTGTCCCTCTTTGGTAAAGGAAAAGAGGCTGTTAAGCCCTATGCCCACGGTAATCGAAAAGGTCCCCCCGTCATTCCAGTTGTTCTTCTTGAACCAGCTGTTCTTAAAGGGGTCCGCAAGCGCGGGATTCAGACTCCAATCGAATTTAAGAAAAGGGGTCTTGGCCTGCAAAGACCGGGCCTTCCTGGTCTTTTCCAGGAGTCCAAGCTGCCGCTGGAGTTCCCGGATATCCGGTTTGTTCCGCGCCGCCTCGGCGATAAGTTCCGCCAGATCCAGGGAGATAAAACCGGTCTTCCCCTCCGCCGGAACCAGTTCAAAGCGGGTCTCGTAGGGCAGCCCCAGGGTCATGGCAAAACGCGCCTCGGACAGGGCCAGGCCGTTTTCCGCCTGGTCGATGCTGGGCCTCATGTTGTCCCGGGAAACCTGGGCCTGGAGCAGGGTCAACTCCGGAGCCAGACCGGCCCGGTAATTGGCCTGGGCTGTGGCAACTTGCCGCTCCGCCGCCGCATAGCTCTCCCGGAGCAGGCCAATGTTCTCGATAAGGAGAAGCATCTCATTGTAAGCCTTCCGCAGATCCCGCTCGGTTTGGAGTCTCGCCTTTTCGTAGGTCACCAGCCCCGCCTCGTAATCCGCCTTAATAGCCTCGATCCCCGCGAAAAGGGCGGCGCTCAAGGTGAGGCTGGCGGAAAAGCTCCCATAGGCGGCCCACTGGGGAGCCGTCGCGGAGTAGGGCATCATGTAACCATAGGCCGTTCCCATACCAGGAATGTCCAGTTCAACCGAATTTTGGGTCAGACCAAGCGCCGCCATCCCGCTTTGCCAGGGCAACGGCGCCATCCCGCTTATAGAAGACGCTTTATTCTGCCTTCTTAGGCCCCCCGCCACCGTCAGATCCGGGAGGAACTGGTTCCACACCAGATCGCTGGCCCGCTTCTTCGTGTCCAGGGCAATAGCCCCCGCCTGGAGGGACAGGTTGTTTTTCAGGGCCAGCCCCACCGCATCCTCCACGGTAAGGCGCAGCCGTGGCGGGTCCTCCGTCTCCGGCGCGGCGGTCCCCGTCTGGGCCCCCAGAGAAAAGCCCCCCAGCAGCAGAACGGCGGCGATCAAAAGCCAGAACACCGGCGCCCCCGGGCGCGGTCCGGTATCGGGCCATCCGTTTCCTCGCATGTAAATCTCCTTCCACCGAATCCAGCAAACGCGGCGACCCGCCGAATGTTCCGGACCGGTCCGTAATATTTGGACCCGCATACGCGCGGTCCTTAGCAGTTTGCAGCGCTTCGCGCATAAAACAGTACAAATATTCACAACCGTGAAATATTTATACCTTGCAAACCGCAAAAAACACCCAATCAGCCTGCCCTTTCCTTGAGTCTAAAGCGGCGTCCCCCCCGTACCCGGCGGAAGCGGGGAGTTCTCTAGGCCCCGGGCGATAAACCGGAAGAGACACCGGAAATTTTCGTTGGGACTTCCGGCGAATCTCTCCCTGGAAAGCTTCCGCCGGTAAACCTTTGACATGCCGATCCATTCCTTGAAACGCTTCGTGTCCAGCCGGATGCCGTGCATCAGGGACACGATAATCAGAGAGAGAATCCAGGCGGGTATCCAGTCGCCTTCAAGACCGGGAAAGCGCCCCTCAAACTGCGGCGGACACCGGATATCCCGGAAAATCCTGTACAGCCGGGAAGGAACCTTTTTTTCCGCCGGCTCGGGAAAACCGGCCCGCCGGGTCCGCAGCCAGTCCAGGGCAATAAGTACATCCGGCCGGGAACGGAGGTAATCGCAGATCGCGAAGACCGCCAGGTACAGCCGCTCCAGCGGATCGGTGGAAAACCCCATGCTTTCTTCCGCAAAGTCGATAATCCGGTCAAATTCGGTGACAAAAAGCTGAGCCAGCATGTCGCCCTTGTTCTTAAAGTGGGCATAAAGGCCGCTTTTGGAAAGCCCGGAGACCCGGGCCACCATCTCCATAGAAACCCCCCAGGGACCGGCGCCGGCCACCGCCTCCGCCACCGAATGGAGCAGTTCATTCTCCTCGATTTTCCGGCTAAT